>CAZVHD010000272.1:0-2509 GCA_964626765.1 uncultured Christensenella sp. | reverse complement strand
AAAGCGTAAAGGATATTACCGACACGCCATTTGATGTATGCGATGTAAACAAAGATTTGTTAAAAGAGGTTGTTCAAAAGGATCTTCCAATTATAGACGACAAAGCCGCCAAAGAAATGAAAAAGGTTATTATACAAGCAAAGGAAAAAGGTGATTCTGTCGGAGGCGTTGTGGAGTGCGCTATTTTAGGGATCGAGGCGGGCCTTGGAAATCCTATGTTTGAAGGTGTGGAAAATATTATTGCTTCTATTATGTTTGCAATACCCGCTGTCAAGGGCGTTGAGTTTGGAAAGGGATTTGAAATAACCAAATTGTATGGCAGTCAGGCAAACGATGAAATGTATATGGAAGGCGATAAAGTAAAAACGTATTCAAATAATAGCGGCGGCATTAACGGAGGTATTACTAACGGTATGCCCGTTGTGTTCAGCGTGGCTATCAAACCCACGCCCTCAATAGCTAAAAAACAAAGAACAATAAATCTTAAAACAAAGAAAAACAGTGAAATAACAGTGCAGGGAAGACATGACCCATGCATTGTTATAAGAGCTCTTCCCGTTGTGGAAGCGGCTGCGAACATAGCTATATTGGATATGATTATGGGGGACAGAAAATGAACCTTGACGAGATAAGAAAACAAATTGACAAAGTTGATGAAAAGCTTCTTAATGTCTATAAAGAGAGAAAGGAGCTTGTAAAAAAGGTCGCAGAATATAAAATTGCCAATTCATTGCCTGTTTTGAACCAGAACAGGGAAAAAGAGGTTTGCCAAAAACTTGTGAAAAAATTTGGCGAGGATATGAAACAGGATATTTTTTCTCTTTATCCTGTTATTATGAATGTTTCTAAACTTCAGCAATCCAGACAAATGAGAAGTATGACAATTGAAGAGCTTTTAGGAATAGACCAATCAACTCAAAATGGTTTCAAAAAAGATTCAAAGGTTGCGGTGCAAGGTGTAGAGGGCGCTTTTTCTATGACGGCTGCAGAAGAGATGTTTAAGCAACCACAAATTTATTATCAAAAAACTTTCGACGATGTCTTTAAGGCAGTTTTTGAGGGCAAAGCTGATTATGGAGTGGTTCCTATCGAAAATTCCAATGCAGGCTCCGTTAATGAAGTTTATGATTTATTGTTAAAGCATAATCTTTTTATAGCCAAGGCAAAACTTCAGAAAATAAAACACTGTTTGGTGGGAATAAAAGGCGCTGAAAAACAAGATATAAAAAAGGTATATTCTCATCCGCAAGCTTTGTATCAGTGCAGAAAATATTTGATTGATAATAATATGGAACCTATGAATATGATAAATACTGCGTCGGCTGCGGAGTATATCTCCAAATGTCAGGACAAACAAAAAGCCGCCATAGCCTCCCAAAAAACGGCTAATCTTTATAACCTAAACATAATTGAAGATAATATTCAGGATGAAAAGCATAATTATACCAGATTTATTGCCATAACAAAAAACAACTTGAAAAGAAAATCAGCAAACAAAATAAGTCTGGTTGTTTTATTACAGCATAGGCACGGGGCTTTGTTTCAGCTGTTAAATATTATAGCGTCCTATTGTGTCAACATGACAAAGCTTGAGTCAAGACCAATTCCGGGGTCCAATTTTGAGTTTATGTTTTATTTTGATATAGAAGGCAATATTAACGAAAAACATATACAGGAGCTTATTTTTGATATATTTGAGTATTCAAAAAAGGCGCTTTATTTGGGAGGGTATCAGGAAGAATGAACATAGGAATAATTGGATTGGGGCTTATTGGGGGCTCCATGCTAAAGGCTATAAAGAAAAATACTTCAAACAAATGTTTTGCTTATAACCGAACCAAGGCTGTTTTGCAAAAGGCAAAGCCTTATTTGGACGACGAGCTAACTGAAAATAATATGAACGATATGGATTTAATTATTGTGTCGTTAAATCCCCGTCTTACCGTTGAATATGTCAAAAAAAACATAAAAAATATAAAGAAAGGATGTGTGGTTATTGATGTTTGCGGCGTCAAAAGATACATTGCCAATGAGCTTGATGTTTTACTTATGGAAAAGGATATACACTTAGCGCCATGTCATCCCATGGCGGGCAAAGAAGTCGGCGGTTTTGATAATTCTTCTGCAAACTTGTTTAAGGGCGCAAGCTTTATTATCACTCCCACAAAGATTACTGATATCCAAACGGTAAAAGTGGTGGAAGATTTAGCTCTAAAAATTGGGTTTTCAAAAATAGTAAAGGCGACGCCCGAGGAGCATGACCGAATTATAGCTTATACCTCGCAACTTGCTCATGTGGTGTCAAACGCTTATGCAAAAAGCCCGAACATTAAAAAGCATCAAGGATTCAGCGCAGGCAGTTTTCAAGATTTGACTAGAGTGGCAAGGCTAGATAGCAATATGTGGACTGAGCTTTTTTCTTTGAACAAAGACAATATATTATCTGAACTTGAGCTTGTGATTAAAAACTTAGTAAAGTATAAAAAAGCTTTGGAAGAGGATGATTATG
>CAZVHD010000271.1:0-2524 GCA_964626765.1 uncultured Christensenella sp. | reverse complement strand
CGGAAGAAAATCTTTATGATCTTATGCAGAACAGTCAAACGGTTGAGATTGAAGATCAGGATTTTGAGCTTGAAGAGGACGGAGAGCCTATTTATCTTACAATTGTCGGAAAACTATTGGATGAGGAAGGCGAGCCCATAAGCGAAGAGAAAACCGAATATGATATGGATAACATAGAGATATGGATAAAATATTACGACCATACTTTGGGAACAACAGACTTTGAGGATATAGAGCCGCATAACTTTGGCGAGGGAAGAATAAATGTCGACGGTGACGGAACATTCAGGTTGGAAAGTCATGAAGACTCCGATGACTCGTTAAATCTTCCTACCGAAGGCACATATATAATAAAATTCCGTTCGCCGGTTTATGAAAACAAGAACTGCCCCGCATTCAGTGTTACAACATCCGGGGTTGCTCAAAAAAATTACACCTATGATGTAGGAACAATTTCACTGGATAAAAGACCAGGTCACTGGACTGATGACGAACCTGTATTAAAAATGTTGCAGTCCGGAGAAGATGAGGAAATTCTTCCTGCCATGCTTCAGCGAATAAGAATAAGGCTTGGCGCCGATATAACCGACGGAGATCATCATAACAATGGCATAGACCCTGATGAAGCGTGGAACAACGATGACGAACCTAGAAACGATTTCAAAGATAATATGGGCAACCTTATATACCAAAATGGTGAAGAGGATATCTATAACGACCACACTTATGTTGAAGTCTGGCTTGATTCGGGATTCATAAACGATACGCTCTTAATGGTTCAAAGCATGCT
The DNA here is from genome assembly GCA_964626765.1 of uncultured Christensenella sp. Taxonomy (GTDB): domain Bacteria; phylum Bacillota; class Clostridia; order Christensenellales; family DTU072; genus DTU072. Next base: position 1,734 of record CAZVHD010000271.1, on the reverse strand, counting down.
TCTCAACATGATAGGTATGAGTGAGATAAGCAAACATAAAAAAGTGATGCCCATTGATATTGCTATTGGCGGAAGAAATGATAATTCGGACGATGAAGATTATGAAAAATTTATGGGCAAATATAACGAAGAGGATATGGTGATATATTCGCCTATGTATATGACAAAGGGCTCCTATTTCCAAGCGGTAAACAGCGCCCTGTCAAAAATGCCGGCGGGATTTATACACTTTGCGATAGCGTCAATACTTGACTCTGTCATGAGAGATATGTATTTTTCTCTTGGCGGTGAGGAATACAGCATGATTGATGTTGTCGCTATGGGTATTGTGGAACCCGGTTTGGTTACAGGCGCCATCTTAGGTCCTATTGCAGGAGCTGTAAGCTGGATACCTTATGTGGGACAGGTTTTAAGCGTTATTATAAATGGAATGGCTGCTATTCTTAATGTAGCTTTGGATCAGATAAGAGAAATGCTTGGCGATGCGGGAACGCTTTTGTCACATGCCTTGCCCATAAATATTGCTTATAACATGTTTGATACTATGGATATGAACAATAGTCCGCTTTATGATTATTATAATACCGGAGCGTTAACGGAGGGAGATAGAACCCAAGGGGATACCGATTTGCGACGGGATGTCAAGTACTATGACTCGTCAGTTTATGCAAAAGTAGCTTTGGACGCCACCAGTACTGCTATGATGAATAGAATAACAATGTTTATAAACGGAGCCTCTTATAAATATGAGGGTTCTGATACTGAGCTTCCCTCTGAAAACAACTATGCCGAGGAAAATGATGCTCAGGGAGATTGGACAACAGAGTATTGGAAATATACCGGAAGGGTTGCTGATTTTGACAATGGGCAGAGAATGAACGACGACAATGTAGATTTTGATATAAGAAGCCGTAACATTAAAGAAACTCAGACCATAAAAGAAGGCGAATATATGACGGTGCAAGAAGCAATAAGCGAGGGACAGAGTGTTCCGTCTGTGGATTATGATTCTGACGAGGCGTCAACGCTTTTGATGCAAGACCTCATGAATAGCTGGACAAAAGTTAATAATGTCAATTCTTATCTTATTATTGAAGACTATGCCACGGATGAGGATGATGAGGAATATGTCTATAACAGAGTTTTTGTTTACGATGACACATCCAATCCTAAAGAGGATGTCTATCAAGAAGTAGATATAAAGAACACAGGTATTACATTCAGAGTACTTGGCGACCAGTTTGGAGAAGAATTCAACAAGGTCACACATAAAGAAAGTGATAACACATTTGAATATGAGCTCATGACACCTCCATCCCAAATTACTTTCCATGACCCATATGACCTTACTGACTTTACAATGTACGGAGGAACATGGGCTTCAGGTAGCGGAAGTATGCAAGGCGCAAGGAGAAATTACGACCATGACTTTACTGTATTTGACGCTCTGCCGGACAGAAACTGGGCAAGTTTCGTTGATGGAAATTCTAAAGGTTCCCAAGGAGTTTCAATATATTGGGATTTGGATGCGGTCGATATAGATCCTGCGGGAGTAGATCTTGATGATGGTGTTTTCCTTCCGGGATACGCGCTTAATTTAACATATAGTGAAATTAAAGTAGAGGTTGAACGTTTTATACTTGATCCTGAGGACGAAAAATTTGATCTGTATCCAGGCCGAGAAGATAATAAGATGCCAACAATAGACCCCCACGATTTTGACGAGGATGATTA
>CAZVHD010000270.1:0-2534 GCA_964626765.1 uncultured Christensenella sp. | reverse complement strand
GAACCCAAATTGAGATTATAGGCCATAACTACGCCTTCTTCATTTATGATACCCACATCGCTTTTTGAATGCCCAATATCCATTACAACCATATTTCCATAACTTGCCACATAGGGCTTTAGCTTTTCTAGACTTTCAATGAGAATTATATTTTTATATCCCGCATTTATAAAAACTCTTTCCACTTCTTTTCTTTGCTCGCTATTCAGACCGCAAGAAAAGAAAGCGTTTATTTCACTGCTCTTTTTTATTTTTAATCGGGATAAAAACTCTCTTATCATCAAAACCGCCGCATTAAAATGTATTACTGCTCCGCCTGATATTGGACTGATAAACCTTTGGTTTTGCTCCAAATTATTAACCATATCTACTGCCTCTTCGCCAGCAGCTAAAGCCCTTTTTGCGCCTTTATTTATGACAACGCAACTTGGTTGTTTCAATAAGAGTATGTTTGTGTAAACTGTGGTATGTTTTGAGCCCATATCCACAAAATACTTTTTAGACATTAATTTCAGTCTCCCTCAAAATCTTTTGTAACTTTGTCAAGGGCAGTCCCACTATATTTTCATAATCGCCTTTATAGCTGTCTACTATCACTCCGTCCTGTATGGCGTATGAGCCAGCCTTATCATATGGTTCAAAATTATCTACATATTCTTCTATAAGTTCTTTTGATAAATCCTTAATTTTAACCTCTGACATTTCGACAAAGCTTGTTTTTTTCTTATATATTATCGCCACTCCGCTATAAACCTTGTGCCATTTGCCCTTCAACTCTTCAAGCATTTGTATTGCGTTATCTCTTGATACGGGTTTATGGTATATCTTATTGTCAAGAGCGACAACTGTATCGCATGCAATAACCACATCATTTTCCGCTCTCTTAACAAATTCCGCCTTTTTTATCGCATTTTCCCTTGCGGTATCATAGGGATTATTGAGCTCTTTTTCTTGAACCTGAGGCTCCAATATTTCAAAATTCTTTATAAGCCTTGACAAAAGCTCTTTTCTTCTGGGTGACGCGCTAGCAAGAATTATTCTTTTCACCATATTGTTATAGTATTTCCAAATTCTTTTTGAACGCCCTTCTAAAGTCCAAAACCGCGCTCATGGCGTCTTTAATCTCAAGGGTGCAATCGCTTTCGCACTCAGTTTTTAAGATTACGCTATCGCCCAAAACATCGCAGGATATGCTTTTGATTACCCTGCCCATGCTCCTGTCAAAACATTCTGATATTCTAACAATAACGCCAAGCTTTCTCGCCGCGTCAATATCCTCGTTGCTAAGCATAGTCAAATACTGTTCAACTTCCATACCCTCAAGCGGTGTGCGAGAGTGAAGCCCGGCAGCTATCGCCGCTATAACCAAATCCTTTTGGGGGATTCCAAAAAGACTGCTGTGTAAAATCAAATAAAAAGTATGTCGTGGATGATCATAGAACTTAAAGCTAGAACCTATATCGTGAAGTTGAGCCGCAACCCTCAGCACTTTAATAAAGCTTCTTGGCAATTTGTGCAAAACCTTGAGCTGTCTGTATAGCTGCAATGATAAATCAAATACATGCTCGGAATGAGACACATTCATATTGAAATGGGAAAGCATTGTGTAAATACTGTGCCCGAGTACATCATTTATGGGTTTTTCCGAAGTTGTGGGTACAGAGTAGCGGAACATCGCCCCTTCCCTGAACCCGGCGCCGCTTATTTTTATTTCCTCAAAATTAAGAAATTTATTCAGAGTGTTCAAAATCGCCAAAGATGCTGGGAAGATATCGACTCTTGCCGAAGACAATCCTTTTATTCTTGCCGCCTTATCAATTTCAAGAACTTTGACCTTTTGATATATATTGTCAAAATCTTTAAATGGTACCGAATAATTATGAGCCATATCAAGAGGATATCTTTTGAACTTTCTGCTAATTTTTCCGAGGTTTCTCAAGGAACCTCCCACGCCGATAAGTTTTGCATCCTCATCTATCATGTCAAACCAGCCGAGCTTTCTGACCTCTTCGTCTACATATTCCTCTATCATTTGGGCTCTTTCAGCAGGGTCCTTTGACTTGTTTTGGAACTTCTCTGTTAAAGTAACCGCGCCAAAAGGCAAAGTATCTTGAGCAATAAGTGTTCTTCTATTGTAGTATATTACTTTTACCGAGCCTCCGCCTATGTCAACAATAAGACCTTTAGGCACATCCATAGAGTTTATGACTCCTGTATAAACCAAAGACGCCTCTTCCTGTTGAGACAAAACTGTTAGTTTAATCCCGCATTGACTGAGTACTTCCTCCACAAAATTCTTTTGATTTTTTGCCCTTCTTACCGCCGTTGTACCATATGCAAAAACCTTGTTCACTTCATGACTTTCATAAAGCTTTTTGAAAGTGTTCAAAGTCTTAATCATTTGCTGAACCCTAAGAGGTCTCAAGAATCCGTCTATTTCCATATCTTGAGCAAGTCTTACCGGCTCTTTTAGTTCGTCAATAACAACAAAGTATCCTCCGTCTAAAATTTTAGCGATAACTAATCTTGTCATA
>CAZVHD010000269.1:0-2534 GCA_964626765.1 uncultured Christensenella sp. | reverse complement strand
ACTTTTTTGTTAAAAAGAAAGTCAGTTAATAGCTTAAAAAGATAAAAAAATTGTATGTAATGCAATGAATATGTTTGACAATAATCAATTGTATTGCTATAATTATCTAGCTTGTTACGGTTATTGTACAAGCTTTTGTCTTAAATAGGCGATGAAAACTAACAAAAAGGATGTTCATTAAGGAGAAATTAGTGGACAAAGTCTTGAAAGAACCTCCCGAAAACAGGGTTATAGGCTTTCGGCAGGTTAGAAAAGCAATTAATAACAATCGATTACGGTGTGTAACGATTGCTATGGATACAGACATAGAAATGCTAACACAATTAAAAAGTTTGTGCCAGCAAAAACAGGTTGAACTGAGTTTTTTTTCCACAAGATTAGAACTTGGTAAAAAGCTTGGGCTGGAGGTGGCTTGTTCGGTGTGTGGCGTAAAGAAGTCTGAAAAATAGAGTTATCCTAATGGGTTGAAGGATGCTCATCCAATAAAAGGAGGATACTAAATGCCTACAATTAACCAACTCATAAGGCAGGGAAGGCAAAGACAAACAAAGAAATCCATGGCGCCAATGCTTGAGGAATGTCCTCAAAAAAGAGGCGTATGTCTTTCTGTTACTACGACTACTCCCAAAAAGCCTAATTCCGCGGTAAGAAAGATAGCCAGAGTGCGACTTGTCAATGGAATGGAAGGTACTGTTTATATACCCGGTATCGGCCATACGCTTCAAGAGCATAGCGTTGTCTTAGTTAGAGGCGGAAGAGTTAAAGACTTGCCTGGTGTCAGATACCACATAGTTAGAGGTTCTTTGGATACTTCAGGTGTTGCAAACCGTATGCAGGCAAGGTCAAAGTATGGCGCAAAGAAACCTAAATAATCTTTGCGGATGATTTCAACCAATAAAATAGGAGGTAATAAGCGATATGCCCAGAAGAAGCGGGGTGCCGAAAAGAGATGTTTTACCGGACCCAGTCTATAATTCAAAAGTAACCACCAAGCTTATCAATCAGATAATGCTTGACGGCAAAAGAGGAACTGCGCAAAAAATAGTTTATGACGCGTTCAAGATAATAGAAGAAAAAATGAATTTGAATCCCCAGGAAGTATTTACTAAAGCGCTCGAGAATATTATGCCGGTTCTCGAAGTTAAAGCTAGAAGAGTTGGCGGTTCAAACTATCAGGTACCATTGGAAATTAGACCCGACAGAAGACAAACTTTGGGAATAAGATGGTTGGTTATATTTACTCGCAAAAGGGGTGAAAAGACCACAAAAGAAAGATTGGCCGGAGAGATAATGGACGCGTATAATAGCGCAGGCGGAGCTTTCAAGAAAAAGGAAGATACGCATCGTATGGCTGAAGCCAACAAAGCTTACGCCCATTACAGATTCTAACAGAAAAAAAGATTAATAAAAGGCGGCATACTGATTAAAGTATGCCGTTTTTTAATAGTATGAATAAGAAAAATATATATAAAAACACTAAATAAGAGATAAATTACAGGAGAGACAATGGCAAGAGATTATTCACTGGATAAAATAAGAAATATTGGAATTATGGCTCATATAGACGCTGGGAAAACAACCACATCCGAAAGGATATTGTTTTATACCCATAAAGTTCATAAGGTGGGCGAGGTGCATGAAGGAAGCGCAACAATGGACTGGATGGCTCAAGAGCAGGAAAGAGGCATAACTATTGTTTCAGCTGCCACGACAACTGAATGGAGAGACCATTGCATAAATATTATTGACACCCCCGGACATGTGGACTTCACAGTGGAAGTGGAAAGAAGTTTGAGAGTTTTGGACGGCGCTGTGGCAGTATTTTGCGCAAAAGGCGGCGTGGAGCCCCAATCAGAAACAGTGTGGAGACAGGCAAATAAATACAAAGTGCCCAGAATTGCTTTTATTAATAAAATGGATATAAACGGAGCGGATTTTTATCATGTTGTGAAGATGATGAAAGAAAGGTTGAAAACAAATCCCGTTCCTGTTGTTTTGCCCATAGGAAAGGAAGAGAACTTCAAAGGCGTTATTGATGTAATAAAACAAAAGGCTATAACTTATAAAGACGATATGGGTATAGAAATAGAATCTGTTGAAGTACCCGAAGAATATAAACAAAAGGCTAATGAGGCAAGAGATAATCTGGCTGAGGTATGCGCTGATTATGACAATGAAATAATGATGCAGGTCCTTGACGGAGAAAGAGTTGAAGACGACAAGCTTATAAGCGCTCTTAGAAAGGCTACTATCGCCTTAGAGGTCACACCTGTATTTTGTGGCACCGCATATAAAAACAAAGGTGTGCAAAGAGTTTTGGACGCTGTTGTGGACCTTTTGCCCTCGCCACTTGATGTCGAAGGCATAAAAGGCATGGACGAAAAGGGGGAAGACGCTGTCAGACATTCCTCGGATGAAGAGCCTACTGCCGGACTTGCTTTTAAGATTATGGTTGACCCCTTTGTTGGAAAACTTGCATATTATAGAATTTATAGCGGAAGTATCAAGACAGGTATGCAAATTTATAACAGCAC
>CAZVHD010000268.1:0-2538 GCA_964626765.1 uncultured Christensenella sp. | reverse complement strand
TTTATAATAATGATTAATTCTTTCTGGTTATATTTTAATAAACGTTTACTTACATAAGCTCTTTTACTAGAAAAAGCTTCAGAAGTTTCACCTTCATCTAATCCAATCGCCCTACACGCTTCAGGAAGTTGATTTGCACTTATTGAATAAAGTGAATCAACTATATCTTGTTTAATTTTAGTTATATCCATTTTCTTCCTCTATTCACGAATATACAGTTTTTTTCAACATTCCCCCAAAACGACAGAAGTTGAATTCCTTATTTGTCTTTTGGCTATATTTTGTATTTCATATGATTATTGCTTATTGCCAACCATCAGAAATAAGCCTTTTTGATGGTTTTTTACCCTTTTTCTACACTTTTCTTGAAAGACAAACGAGGGTTTCAAGATGGCTTGTCTGTGGGAACATATCATAGGGTGTTATTGAATTTATAACAAAATTGTCAGAATTTGTCAATAGGTAAAGATCGCGGGCGAGGGTGGCGGGATTACAAGAGATATAAATTAATTCAAGGGGATATTCAAGCTCATTCAGGGCGGCTATTGTTTTTTTGTCAACGCCTTTTCGGGGCGGGTCAAGGATTATTGTCAGCTTTTTCTTTTGCAATGCCAACTTTTTTACAAGTTTGGGAAGCTCCTCCAAAGTATCTCCGCAAATGTTTGTAACTTTATCTTCAATACCATTCATTTTGGCAAGTTCATTGGCGTCATTTACCGCTTCAGGCACTATCTCTATGTTATAAACCTCATTTATGCCGGATTTGGCAAGCGCTGCCCCCATAATACCTATGCCGCTATACGCGTCTATCACAACATCGCTGTCTTTGGCTTTATCTATAACTCTGTGATAAATCATATCCCTTACTTGGTCGTTTATCTGTAAAAATGAAAACGGATGAACTTTGGCTTTTACCCTCATAATGTCTATAATAAACTTGTCCTCTTTCAAGGCGACAAGCTTGTCGCCCAAAATGACATTGGTTTTCATTTTATTTATAGATAAATAAAGCGAAAAATCCTCAAACGATGATTTTATACTTTCAATCAGCTTTTCATAATACGGCAAACTGTCGCCGTTTACTACCAAAACAAGACAAAGCTTGTTGTCAATGAACCTAGCAACCATATGCCTTAACAATCCGAATTGAGTTTTTTCGTCATAAACGGAAATATGATTGTCATTAACAAAATCCAAAACAATTTTGATAAGCTTTTCAAGCCACTTATCATGTAAAAAGCATTTGGTTATAGACACTATCTTATGCGTATTTGGTCTGAAAAAACCGACAGCCGCCCGCCCGTTAACAATGCCAAAAGGTAACTGAACTTTATTGCGGTATGCCAGTCTGTTGGCGCTGGCGACACATTTTTCAATTTCAACTTCGCCAATAGCTTTTTTTAGAGTAGTTTTCAAAAGGTTCTCTTTTAATTGTAATTGTAATTTATAATCAATGTGTAAAAGGTTGCAACCACCGCATTTATGAAAACGATTGCATGGTGTTTCTTTTCTGTAAGGCGAGGACTTAATAATATCTAAAAGCTTAGCGGTTGCAAAATCTCGTTTTACATAGGTGATTTTGACCTCCACCTTTTCATCTTTCATGGCAAAAGGCACAAATATTACTATATCCTTATATTTGGCTATACCCTCTCCATTTATGCCATAATCAACAATGTCAAGAGTCAGTTTGTCGTCTTGTTTAATTAGCTTTATTCTTTTTTTCATATCTTTTTCCTTTGATATTAAGATTATATACTATTTTCTCAATATAGCAAAACCAAAAAGTTATAATTGTATTAAGAAAATAATATTATAAAAATACAAATAGACTGTGTTGGGCGCTAAAATGTTTCACGAAGCGACAAATTATTTTGATTGATTTCACCTTAATTATGGTAACCTATACCGGTCATAATCATTACCATTTTTATATAATTTCACAAAGTTGTCCACAATTTTAGCTCAAGTTGTCCACAATCGGGGGTACTTATCCACAAAAGTTTGCTTTTTGTAACAACATTGTTACATTAAAAACCTTATTCCTATTTACAAGACAACTAATTTCAGATATAATTAAGCTGTTTGGGATACCTTGAGGTTGAATATGAAAAGTTTGAACAAAACAATATTAATATCTATTATCTTAGCAATTTTTTTGTTGCTCTTTTCGGCTTGTGAAACATCCTCAGCAATGACTTTTGATGATATTATAATAAAGGGCGAGGATGTTGAGGACATAGAAGAAGGCAACTATTCCCTGCGATATACCATAGAAAATCTTGAAAGATACCAACGGCAAAACAATGTTGAAGTTACGGTAGCAGTAAGCGATAAGCATAACCAAGAAATCCCCTTAATAAATGACCGTATATTGTATGTTGAAAAGAATAATTCATATCTGGTAACAATACTTGTCACATCGGGAAATAAATCCAAAACGCATAGCTATACCGTAAAAGCCGTAAAAAGTATTGTTACGGTAACCTTTACATCAGGTGAGTATAACAATTTTGATGATTTCAGCGAAGAGCTCTT
>CAZVHD010000267.1:0-2541 GCA_964626765.1 uncultured Christensenella sp. | reverse complement strand
AAAACCATAACTCCGCCTGTGGGTCTGTCCAATCTGTGAATCATCCCTAAGAATGCGTCGCCCTTTTTGTCATATTTCTTTTTTAGATATTCTTTCAGTAAAGATAATAAATCCTTATCCCCGCTTGCATCGGGACAAACAGGCATATTTTGTGGTTTGACAACGACAATAATATGGTTGTCCTCAAAAATTATATTAATATCTTCTATTTCAAAGTTTCTCATAGAAATCCTTATTATTTTTAATAAATTATATACACATAAACCGAAAATGTCAAACAAATGCCCTAACAATTTCCCTCATGCAATTTTGTTGCATAAAAACATTATTAGAAAACAAACTACGAATAAGAGAGGTAAAATTATGGTTGGTTCAATTATTTTAGTAATATTGGGGGTGCTTATACTAATAGGTTTGGGAAATCAGGCCTTGAAAGACTTTAACATTCCCACCATAGCGGCGGTTATTCTCCTTGCTTTAATTGTGGGGCTGAATTTTATACCTACCGTTGAAACAAATGCTCTAGTATTCAGTATCGGCACTATGCTGTTATATGTGCTTTGTGCAATGATGTTTCTTGTCAAGGGCAAGTGGTCAAATAGACTTATTACATTCTTAATAACGCTTATACTTGCCGGACTTGTATATGGAAGCACTAGACTTGCTCTTTTGTTTGACAATGCGTTCTGGGGCGGTGTGAATGTTTTCTATGCGCTTATCATAGGTGTTATTGCAATGATTTTTACAAGAAATGCAAAATATAGCTTTATTTCAAGCGTGTTAGCAATAGTAATAGCGTCAATACTAACTCAAATCGGAGGAGTTATTAATCTTGATATAGGGTTCAGTTGGGCTGTTGTAGCAGGTACCACTGCAGTGGTATTGTTAACGCTTGTGACAAGGTTTATGCCTGCAAGACCCAATAAAATGAGTTATTATTTTGAAGCCGGCAGAATGCTGGATGAATAAAGATAAAATATAGTCTGAAAAAAGGCAAGACCTTATGGCTCTTGTCTTTTTTTATGAAAGTTTCAAAATTGGTCTTAGTTTAATTCCCAAAAAATACGCGCATAACGATTTAATAATTTCAGCAGGTATAAAAATGACCATAAAACCCATAAATACAGCATCTATGGTTTTGTCAGTGTTTATGAAAAGAAGATAATATACCGTTCCAAAAAAAAGAAGCAATATCGAAGGCGCAATTAATCCAAATATTCCTATGCGCTTGTAAAGAATTGATACCAAAAATGTAAGCAAGGGCAAAAACAAAATATACCCAAAAGTCGGATTAAATATATAGCCAAGTCCCCCGCCTTGCGAAAAAATCGGTAAACCAATAAGACCTAAAGCTATGTATAAGAGCTGAGAGGAGACACCCGCCCAACTTTTAATCATTATTCCAGCCAACATAGCCGCAAGGGTCTGCAATGTGAACGGCACCGGATAAAAAGGTATTCTCACAAATGATAGCCCAATAGTAATAGCTGTCATAAGAGCTATATGCACAATATCTTGAGTTCTTTTGGCTATTTTCATATCATCATTTCATAGAGTTTTGAGGCTATTTTTTCCACTGGCTCTCCATCCACCGCATTATCAACAAGCCTGCGCATGGCTTCAAAGTTATCTTTGTTTTCCAAGTACTCTTTAATTTTTTCTACAACCATGTCTTCATCGTCCATTTTTGCAATAAGATCAAGCCCCAAATAATCATGGGTTCTTCTTTCCATCTCTCCTACGGGATAAATAGAAAAGACAAGTTTTTTCTTATAAAGCGCCTCTGCAAGCACTGTTGCTGTCGGTCTTGCAACAACTATGTCAGCTGCGCAATAACCTGCGTTCATATCTATGCCTTCGTTAAGCCCTAAAAAGTCTGTCTTTTCTCTAACATACGATAAAAGTCTTCTGCTGTAACCACATGCTACAAGCACATTGATATCCAATTTAGCCTGATAAATGGCGTTTATGACTCTTTTGAATTTCTCTTCGCCATATTGTGAAGCGACAATCATAATCGTAGGCTTATCTTCAAAATCAAATTCCTTAAGAGCCTCTTCTCTTGTCAGTTCTTTAGAAAATGTTTTTCTGACCGGGATATTAGTAACTCTTATTTTGTCCTCGTCAATATTCAACTTTTCTAATTCTTCTTTTATGTCATGATTATCTACAAAATAAAAATCAACATTTTTGTTTACCAATTGGCGATTAAGACAAAATTCGTCTATGACAACAACAACCTTAGCTTTGGACTTTATCTTTTCTTTGACTGCTAATGAGGGCGCAAGAACCCTTGGCGTCATTGCTATAACAATATCAGGAGAATATCTTAAAAAAACATTATGTACTCTTCTGTGTACAGGTGATTTTCTGTTATATGACACCTTTTGCGGACCTGTTTTGTCCATTTTTCTTTCCTTTCTCAATTCAGTAAACTTGTCATACAAATTTCTTAATTTGGTCTCTTCTTTGAAAAAGTAATTAATTGCAATGTTTTTTGTATAGCTTTCCAGCTCGCTTTCGGCAATAATAATAGTGAGC
>CAZVHD010000266.1:0-2545 GCA_964626765.1 uncultured Christensenella sp. | reverse complement strand
TGCCCGTAGCTACGACAACGCCCTTCCCCCTTCCATAAGACACAGAACCTGAGGAAAAAGCCATATTATTTCTGTCGCCAAGAGGCACATCCTCTTGTTCTATTATTTCGCTATGCTTTTCACTGGGCACTGACTCGCCTGTCAAGGCGGCTTCTTCAATTTTCAAAGAGCTAGTTGACAATAATCTTATATCGGCAGGCACACTGTCCCCGGCCTCTAAAAATATAATATCTCCCACAACCAATTCTTCGCTATTTATCTTTTTTACTTCGTTGTCCCTAAGTACTTTGGCAAGAGGCTTGTTCATCTTTTTTAGGGCTTCAAGCGCGGCCTCTGCTTTGCTTTCCTGAGCAAGTCCAATAAAAGCGTTTATTAGGACAATTTCCAAAATAATAAAGCTCTCTACAAGCTCCGAAGGTTGTCCTTCCAAAATAGAAATAGTGGCGCTTACCGCTGCCGCCACTAAAAGCACTATTATCATGACATCCTTCATCTGGTCTAAAAACCTTGTCAAGAAGTTCTTTCTTTTGCTTTGCTTTAATGCGTTTTTTCCATCAGATTCAAGCCTTTTTTTTGCAGCCTGAGAGCTAAGCCCGTTTTCCGAAGTCCTACATTTTCTTATAGCTTCATCTCGGGAGATGTTGTAGAATCTTTTCATTGTCTTTTATACCTCAGTTATTATATTTTTTCTTTAATTTCTTTTTGGTCAATTTCATAGCCCTGATGTTCCCCTTTCCCACCTTTTTCAAGGCGTTTATAAAAAATCGAGCTACATTCAGCTTGCCTTTTATTATATTAGGGTTATAATCCTGACAATAATTAATATTATGTTTTTCAAACAGCTTTTCAAACAGCTTTAGTCTTTGTAAAAAGCCCCCATAATCGGCATTTTTTGTCCAGGCTCTTTCCGCTACCGCCAACAATCTGGGATATGTCATAACTTCCACTCTTTTTATGTCGGCTACATGCTCTGTCCAAAGCGGCGCCTCCAATCCTATTGCCTTGTCTTCAATCTCCGTGTCTATCTGATAATTATATGTTTTTTTCAGCGGGGTCATTCCATGAGGATAATCCAAGTAATAACTAAAGAAAGGGCTTATTATTATTTCTCTGCCTTTTTGAGATTGTGTTTTCACAACCTCGTTGCATTCTTTTGATTGTTTCCAGTATTGTACTGAGATACCGCCCTCTATGTTGTCTGCTAGCATTCCGTCATTCCAGTTTATTGCTTTTTTGCCTTTTTTGTTAAGATATTTCACCATTTGGCTCATAAAATAGCCCTGAAGCTGCTCTTCATTTTTCAGGTTGTTTTCTTTTATTGCTTTTTGGCAGTGAGGACAGTCAATCCAGTTGAGTTTCAAGGCTTCGTCACCGCCAAGATGTATGTAATCATAAGGAAAAAGTTCTATTATCTCATCCAAAACATCATAACAGAATTTATAGGTGGTCTCTTTTCCTGCGCAAGCTATATTGGGAAAAATCCCGTAGCCCTCAGCAACTTTTATTTTCTTTTCTGTACACGACAAAAAAGGATAGGCGGCTATCGCCGCAGTAAAGTGCCCCGGCATATCAATTTCCGGTATCACCTCAATACATCTTTCTTTGCAGTATTCTACAATTTCCTTTATTTGCTCTTTTGTGTAATAACCCTCAATCGGGATATTATCGCCGGCGGTTTGCTTTCTTTTTGAGCCAACCTCCGTAAGAAGAGGATATTTGTCTATCTCAATTCGCCAACCCTGGTCCTCTGTCAAATGCCAGTGAAATATATTTAATTTCATTTGCGCCATCATATCAATCTGCTTTTTTATCTCGTCCACAGTGAAGAAATGTCTGCAACAATCCAACATATAACCTCTATGTTTATACTTAGGGCTGTCCTCAATCACCATACAGGGCAGAGGGAGATTTTCCTTTAATTGCTCAAGTGTCTTTTCACCATAAAAAAGGCCTCTTTGGTCTTCAGCTTCAATAATCGTTTCATTGTTATTAACTATAACCTTGTAGCCTTCTTTTCCCAAACCGGTCTTTTTTATCTTCTTTTGAATGGTTTTTAACCTGTTAACATTGCCCTCAACTACTGTTACCTTTTGAGGGTATGGAATAATCCCCAACATGGTTAGCCTCCTCAATTCAATTTTACATCAGGAAGAAAAATATCTTCGTCTCCGTCACTTAAAATAATGTTGTTTATTTCTATATTAGGGTCGCCTGAGCCTATTTTTTCAAACACCATATCAAACAGCTCAGTGTCATCTTCTATGGGCGGGCTTAGAGGCTTTGCATAAAACAAAACACTAAAGCTTCCCTCTCTTATTGACCTTACGGATATATCCCAGCCGTCTATACTTAAATCAATATCCCCTTGTCTTACTATTTTTGTGGTATCATAGCTTATGTCCATCATCATACCCTTTATATTGGATAAATTATCTATATCAAGACTTGCCGTCACTTCAATACTATCCTCTTGACTTTCTTCTTCTAGTCTCAGTCTGGTTTTGGTATTTATATCAAAATCGTTGACAACTCTATAATTCCAAGG
>CAZVHD010000265.1:0-2559 GCA_964626765.1 uncultured Christensenella sp. | reverse complement strand
GATAACCGCCTTTCCTCCAAGCGCAATCAGGGCTACTGTTATGGCGGTTACATATCTTTTTTCAACTGCGGTTTATAAAAAAAGCGACGGACTGAGTTCGCTTGCTTTGGCATCGGTTTTAATGCTGATTATATCCCCGAGGACACTGTTTTCTTTAAGCTTTATTATGAGCCTTTCAGCGGTTTGTGGAATAATCCTTTTTTTCAAAGAGATTTATAAATTTTTTATTGCTGATTCAAAAAATAAAATAAGAAAATTTATTAGCGGTTCATTTGCGCTTTCTTTATCCGCCAATGTATTTTTGCTACCCATAAGTCTGAATGTATTTGGATTTACATCCCTTTATTTTCTATTTGCAAATCTTTTAATTTTGCCAATAGTGACTGTGGCCTATATATTATTGTTTCTAAGTGGCTTTTTAAGTATTATATGGCAGGGTTTTGGTATTGTTTATTATATTGTCAATCCATTCTTAGACCTAATAAGGCTTATTACAAGCGGTCTGTCCTCTCTTCCTTACGCAACCATAAACTCTTCGGGTATGGGGCTTTTCACGATTGCGTATGTATTAGCAATGATACTTATATCAAGGTTTGTTATACTCAAAAAGATGCAAAAGCTTACGGCTTTTGCAGCAATTGCTTTTATCGGAATAACATTATTTGTCATTTTTTGATTGGATTTATTATTATTTATATTAATTATAAGTAAAAACTCCTCTTTCTTTCTTGCAAAAAGCCACATTAGTTATTATAATATTATGGTGAGAAAAATAACAGCAAGACGAGGTCAATTTGAATTTTAAGAAAATAGTAATTTACGGTTTCAAATCATTTGCAGATAAATTAGTCATTGATTTTAATGATGGAATTACCTGTATAGTAGGCCCTAACGGTTGTGGCAAGAGCAACATAGCCGACGCCATAAGATGGGTTTTGGGCGAACAGAGCGCAAAAGTTCTCAGAGGAAAAAGCATGTCCGATGTTATCTTTGACGGAACAAAGAACAGGCGGTCACTCTCTTATTGTGAAGTTGCCATGTATTTTGATAATACTGAAAGAATTTATCCCGTGGATTATGACGAATTGGTAATCTCCAGAAAGCTATATCGTAGCGGTGAGAGCGAATACAGCGTAAATAATGAGAAAGTAAGACTTCGCGATGTCGTGGATGTTTTCAGAGACACCGGCATAGGAAGAGAAGGTTATTCTATTATCGGACAGGGGAAAATTGATAATATATTAAGCGCAAAACCCGATGAAAGAAGACAGATATTTGAAGAAGCCGCAGGCATAAGCAAGTTTAAGGCTAAACGAATTATTGCGGAAAGAAAGCTTAACCAAACAAGAGAAAATATGGTCAGAATAAAGGATAGAATGACAAACCTTGAAGAAGACCTTGAACCTCTTGAAAAAGAAGCGGAAGACGCCAAGAAAGCCAGAGCATTAAAGGAAAATTTAAAGCTTCTTGAGGTAAATACTTTTATCTACCAAAGCAAAAACAATGCCGAAAGGAAAAAAGAAATCAACTTAGAGCTTGACTATTTAAATAAAAAAATCAAGGAAAATCAAAACAAGCTTAGTAACATAAATGCAGGGTATGAAAAAGTTCTTGGAGACATAAGCAGTACTGATGAAAAATATAAATCACTGTACGAAAAGCAGCTTGAATTAAGTTTAAAGTACCAACGCCTTAAAGGTCAGCATGAAGTATCAGTGAACAAGCTTGAAGACCTAAAAAAGTTGGATATAGAGTTCAATGTTGAGATAACTCAAAAAGAAAGAGAACTTGAGGAAACAAAATATAAGCTTGAAAATAAAAAGAAAGACAAAGAAGAAAAACTTAAAGAACTTGTAAGTATACAAAAACAGGAAGAAAGTTTGTATAACGAATATCAAAAAAGCGAAAGTGAGGTTAAATTAAAAGCCAAAGAGCTTGAAGATATTAATAAATACATATTGTCATCCAGTGACGAAAAGGGTGAAATAAAAGCCGAGCTTGCTACATTGAAAGCACAAATAGACGGACTTTCGGAAGCCATAGAGCAGGATAAGGGAACCTTATCTACCGCTAAGCTGAGTTTTAATGATGCGAAAAAAAAGAAAGAATTCTTTGATGAGGAAATGGCAAAGCTGGAAGAGGAAAGAGCGGGAAAGGCGGAACAAAAAGAAGATATAGACGCTCGATATTCAGCGATGCTTGACGATATGGAACAGGCGCAACTTCAGCAAAATGATATAAGGCAGAATGTCAGCCGTTTGAACGCAAAAGCGGAGATGCTGGAGGATTATAAAAAGAATTACGGAGGTTTTGCAGAAGCCGTAAAGAAAATGTTAAAGAGCGGGGATGAAAGCGTTCAATCCTGTATTCAGGGAGTTGTCGGAAAGGTTATTACGGTTTCACCTAATTTGCAGGTAGCGATAGAAATCGCTCTTGGCAGGAGTATTCAGAACATTATTACAAAAGATGAGGATGACACTGCATATCTAGTAAATTATTTAAAGAAAAACAATTTTGGAAGAGCTACATTTCTTGCGTTGTCAAAAATTATGCCGCGTC
>CAZVHD010000264.1:0-2569 GCA_964626765.1 uncultured Christensenella sp. | reverse complement strand
ATATGGGCACGGAACATATTCCGCAACAGCAAGAATACTTTTTACTTGCTGATACTTTTCCTTATGACAGATAACTACAATCGGCCTTAGTCTTTCTCCCTCATAAATCTTCACATATATATCGTCTTGGACCTGCTCTAAAAATTGTTCGGCTTTTTGAGCCGAGATAGTCCCTACAAACATAGAAGTGTTTTTTGTATCTTTAATTTCAGAAAATTTTATTGGCAAGGGCTCATAGGGAATAAGCTGCTCCTTATGAGCAAGTATTTTTTGTTTTTCGCTTTTATAGTCAATAAGTTTATTGTTTATATCATTTAAGTCGTCAATTATGTTAAACAATTCATATTCTTCTTTTGCGGTATTTTCATAATCCTCTAATGAAATAAGTTCATTTTCTCTTTTAAGATTAACCGAGGGAGTTTTCTTATTGCTGTATTTATACTCTTTAGCCATTTCTTTAAGAAAAGTTAAAGCAAAATTAATCTTAATCAGTTTGGACTCTATTTCCTCTTTAGCGTCATCACAAGACTGGTAGACGGTATTGGTGATTTCTTCGGTTTTAACCGTTTCCACACAGCCTGCCTTCATCAAAGCTCTTAACAATTTATTTTTTTCTGATTGATGAGCGATTATACTCATCTTACTCATTTCAAGAATTGCCATACT
This sequence comes from uncultured Christensenella sp., assembly GCA_964626765.1. GTDB lineage: Bacteria > Bacillota > Clostridia > Christensenellales > DTU072 > DTU072. Next base: position 1,903 of record CAZVHD010000264.1, on the reverse strand, counting down.
TGTTTAATACCTTGTCCTTAATTATTTTTATTGCTTTTTCAATCTTGACTTCTTTAGACAACCTTTCGGCTTTTTTTGCTCCCAAAGATACAATCTCTTGATATCTTTGTTCGGCTTCTTTATTAGCGCTCTCTACAACCTTTTGCCTTTCTTCTTTGACTTTTTTCTTTGTTTGGTCTTTTATCTTTTCGGCCTCTTTGGTTGCATTACTGCTCATATTTTTCGCTTCTTCAAAAGCATTTTTGACTATTTCATCAGCTTTTTTTTCCGCTTCTATGATACTTTTTACTGTTTCCTTAAGCATAACAATACCTCTTTTTCTTATTTTGTGCCAAAAAGTCTATCGCCCGCATCGCCAAGACCGGGAACTATATAAGCATGTTCGTTCAACCCTTCGTCAAGAGCCCCCGTGTATATCTCTACATCAGGGTGCTTTTCATTGAGCACTTTGACGCCTTCAGGAGCGGCTATCAGTGACATAAACTTGATGTCGGAGACTCCTCTTTGCTTTATAAAATCAATTGCCATAGAAGCGCTTCCGCCTGTTGCAAGCATTGGGTCCACAACTATGACTGTCCTTTGTTCAACATCTATTGGCAACTTGCAATAATATTCAACAGGCTTTAAGGTTTCGGGGTCTCTGTAACAACCAATATGCCCTATTTTAGCTGAAGGCACAAGCTCCAATATGCCATCGACCATACCCAGCCCGGCTCTCAAAATAGGAACCACTCCTATGCTTCTTCCCCCAATAACCTTAGCGGTTATTTTGGTGATAGGTGTTTCTATTTGGGTATCCTCAAGAGGAAGCTCTCTTGTTACCTCATACGCCATAAGCAAGGATATCTCTTTGAGCAAAGATTTGAAATCCTTTGGGTTAGTGTTCTTATCTCTCATCATTGTCACTTTGTGAGTTATAAGAGGGTGATCCATTGTATTGACTCTCATCTTTTCGCTCCTTTAATTATTATTTTCTATTTCGTTTATTTTATCAATCCTTCTCTTATGACGCCCGCCCGCAAACTTTGAGCTCAAATAAGCCATAGTTATTTCTTTTGCAAGCTTTTCATCAATTAGCCTTCCGCCCATAGAGATTATGTTAGCGTCATTATGTTCCGCAGCCATCTTTGCCGAGAAAGCATCTGTAATATTTCCGCATCGTATTCCTTTAATCTTGTTTGCCGCTATACAAATACCTATTCCGGTTCCACAAAGTAGAATACCTTTGTCCGCTTCGCCTTTTACAACGGCTTTTGCAACTTTGCGGGCAATGTCGGGATAGTCGCAAGACTCCTCGCTGTATGTCCCATAGTCCACATATTCAAGATTCATTTCACGAATGGCTTCTATGACAGGCTTTTTTAATACATATCCGCCATGGTCGGATCCTATTGCTATTCTCATAAAAAATCTCCTTCAAATCATTTGTTACATTGTACCATAACAAGCTATTTTCGTCATATCCTTTTTTATTAGGTATCCTCCGATTTTACTAAAATTTGACTGTGTTTATTTATCATTTTTTACATCTTTTTCTATAAAAAAACCTTCTGCGTTTTGTCCTGCCCACAGAAGGTCTCAATTCTTTTTTATAATAAATGAAAATTAGTCATCATAAGGAGCGAATACGGTGTTTGCCGCTTTCCATTGTTGAAATCTGCATGGAATTACAAATGAATATAATGAAAGAGTGATAATAGTAAAAAATCCCCAGACAATCATTTTGCCCATAAGGTTTATGCCTTTTCCCTCAAACATAAGAGGCATCCCAACTATTTTTGTATTATTGATTATCCACCTTTGTTTCATACATACGGCAAAGGGAAGTCCAATCACCGTAAGGCTTAATAAAAAACAAACAATACTTATGCTGATTTCGAACAAGAGTAATAACTACAATATG
>CAZVHD010000263.1:0-2574 GCA_964626765.1 uncultured Christensenella sp. | reverse complement strand
AACTACAAATAAAAAAATATACGATATTACAAATGAAGAAACATTGTACTTCAGAGCTCCTTTTGGAGAATACAATAATAACCTGATTGAGTACATAGAACAAAATAAAATGTATTGTGTACAGTGGGATGTTGACAGTTTGGACTGGAAAGGACTGACAGGAGGACAGATAGCCGATAGAGTGCTTTCCAAAGTGGATAAGGGGTCAATAGTCTTATTCCATAATAACAGTGATTTCATTCTTGAGGCGTTACCTTTGGTTCTTATGGGACTAAAAAACAAAAATTTAACATCGGTAAGATTGGATGAGCTTATTATACAGGACAATTATTATATAGACAATAATGGCAGACAGAAAAGTAAATGATCTGCCCGAAAGGAGTACTTAACAATGAATTATGAGCTAATGAACAACAACACTGTCACGTTATCAGGAATTATTAGTGAGCAACCTCAATTTTCACATCAAATGTTCGGAGAAGGATTTTATGAAGCTTATATAACTGTTCCAAGGTTAAGCGAACAAGTTGATATCCTACCTATTACAATTTCTGAAAGATTATTACAAGATGACAGAATGTCAGCTGACCAACCTGTCACTATCACTGGACAATTAAGAAGTTATAACAAGATAATAGACGGGCACTCAAGACTTTTGCTTACGGTTTTTGTAAGAGATATTCTGGATTATGAAGCTGAAAGAAATCCCAACATTATAGATATCACAGGCTTTATCTGTAAGCCTCCTATATACCGAACGACACCTTTCAAAAGAGAGATTTGCGACATTCTTCTTGCCGTAAACAGAGCCTACAATAAATCAGATTATCTGCCATGTATTGCTTGGGGCAGAAACGCAAGGTTCGTAAAAGAATTGGAAGTCGGAGAAAAACTTGTCATAAACGGAAGGGTGCAAAGCAGAAATTATCAAAAAATGACAGAGGACGGAGAGCTTGTAACAAAAGTAGCGTATGAGGTGAGCATAAATCGCATAAGTCAAGAAGAAGATTATGACAAAGAGGAATATGAAAGCGGCAATAGCCAAAGCCAACAAGACTATTATGACGAAACAGGCGCAAAAGAAGAGCAATACGAATAAACAATTAAATCTTTTATAATAAATTATAGCCATAAAAATAAATGTTCTCAATATGACAAAAGGGAACATTTATTTTAATTGAAAAAAAGTTGTTCTTATGGTATCATATTTGCAATATGAAAACTTTAACACAAACTGTTTTTGAAATATTTGAAAAGATAGAAAAAATAACCTCACCCGAAAGCGTTGAGGTTTTGGCTGCCACAAAAACCCGTCCCCTAGAAGCTGTTTTGGAGGTTGTGGAAAATACTCCCATAAAAATTGCAGGCGAAAATAGGGTGCAAGAATTTTTGAGTAAATACGATGAGAGAGTGACATGGGACTTCATTGGTCAGCTGCAGACAAATAAAGTCAAATATATCATAGATAAAGTATGGCTCATACACAGTGTTGAGCGCGATAAGAATATGAAAGTGATAAACAAAGAAGCTTATAAGATAGGAAAAATTCAGGATATACTCATACAGATAAACGCGGGAGAGGAAGAAGCTAAAGCCGGTATATACTGCAATGAGGCAAAAGAATTTGCAGAAATCGTAAAGACCTATAAAAACATCAAACTAAAAGGCCTTATGGCGGTAGTGCCGCTAGACGCTAATCAAAAGGAATTAACAAAACTCTTTGAAAAGACAAAAAAAGTTTATGACGACATAAAAAGTGACAATAATGATATAAAGTATCTTTCCATGGGCATGTCAGGCGACTATGAGCTTGCAATAAAGTGTGGCGCCAACCTTGTCAGGCTGGGAAGGGCAATTTTTGGCGAAAGGAAATAGGAGAATATGGGGGGATTTTTTGAGTATATTCAGGGCAAGGACACCCGTCAAAGAACAAAAAAGACTTTCTTGGCGGATGATGTTAGTGTAAATCATCCCAAAGGATTTTCAGACATACGCCTGCTTTTAGAGAGCTTGAAGTCAAATGAAGGCTTCATCGTTGATTTTGAAAACACCGAGACCTCACTTGCTCAAAGAATGTTGGACTTTTTGAGCGGTGGCGTATATATAATTGGCGGAAAAATGGAACACATAAAAGAAAAAATGTATATTATACTGCCAAAGGACAAGGCAAAAAATCAAAAAGAAAAAGGAAAAAAATGAAAGACTATCTGAAAAAATATCTCAAGTTCATAATATTAGAATTACTAGTTATCGCTGTTATTATAGCCCTTGACCTTATAACAAAGGAATTTATTTACGGCAAGGCGGCAACAGAAGGAAAGATAAACATAATAAAGGGCGTATTGTCCTTTACCGCAGTACAAAACACTGGCGCGTCATTTGGGATATTTGGAGAACATACACAAATCTTAACAATAGTTTCAGCAATATCGGCTTTGGGACTTATTGTTCTGTTGGTGGTCAGTTCAAAGCACAGAAATCTTTTGTTGCGCATTTCTCTGGTTATGATTATAGGAGGGGCGATAGGAAATTTGGTTGATAGAACACTACTTGGTTATGTAAGAGAGTGTGGTT
>CAZVHD010000262.1:0-2604 GCA_964626765.1 uncultured Christensenella sp. | reverse complement strand
TCCAAAATTGATTTTGAATATTCAGGGTATAAATCGCTTTTTTTGATTAAAGTGTTTATTTGATAAATAAATTGTTCAATTTTTTCTTTAATAATCATAAAGTATCACCTCTATACTGCCCCCGCTGAAATAATAACATATAGAAACCTTATTAAAACAGCTTTTTGAGTCTTTTGAGGTACTCTTTGCATTCTGTCATATTTTCTTCTCCGAAACTATCGTTCAGATATTGTATGTAATCGTCAACTTCGTCTCGAATATAAGATAAATTCAAAGATTCAAATTTTCTAAGTATTTTGTTACAGAGCACATAGTCCAGACCGTCTATTTCCGTACCGCCGCAAGCAACATATACGGGAACAAACTCGTTCATCTGCTTTACAATACGATTACCAAACGCAAGGCGGAAATGTTCAATAACATAGTCATCCATTTTCTCAAACTTATCAATGTTTTCTTGACTTACTTTGTGGTCTTTTTGCGCCTTTTTGAAAAGCTCTTCAAGATAAGTATAAGATACTCGGATCCCCTCTGTGAGAGGCGCTTCAAACGGGGTGGCTTTGGTGTTTATATTTATGGGCATACCTCTGTCATAAACCTTATCGGATATGGCAAAAGTTGAGTCGTCATTATTCGCTGTGCCAACATACCACATATTTTCGGGAAGCTTAAATCTTCCCTTTATAACATGTTTTGGGTCGCTTGGCCAACCGCTTGGCACAAGGTCCACAACCCACTGTTCTCTTGATGGCATTTCCAAAATTGACAAAAGTTCAGCAAAATAGTATTCAACTCTTGCAATATTCATTTCGTCAAGAACTGTTAAATACATACTTTCATTGAAGGTAGCATCATACATAGACTTTAACATCTCGGTTTCATTAAATCTCTTTGTAAATTCATTAAAATATCCGAAAAGCTCAGTTCTGTCTCTCCATGAGGGCTGAACCGCCGCTATGGTGGTAGGATTTTTTATGAAATGGCCGATAGCCTCGGGCAAAGATGTTTTACCTGTACCTGATATACCTTGCAAAATAATGAGTCTTGTCGTCGCCATACTGGCAAAGAATAGTCTTATTATTTTTATATCATAGTATAACTTTCTGTATGGTCTGTCAGGATTGTTTGCGGCATAATTTCTGAATCTATCACAAAGTTGTTCCAATGTGAAATTTTTGTCAAACTCAGGAGGTTTATATTCAGGGTCTGAATAAAACTTGTCAACCTCTGTGAGTTTATAGAATCGGCTCTCTCCGGTTTTGTCATCTTTTTTCTCTTCGCCTTGTTCTTCGTCTTCCTCACCTTCGACAAACCCTTGATTTGATACTTTAAGACCTAAAATTCTATCTTTCTCTCTTGTTGTTTTGACAAGTTCCTTTTTGAGATTTCCTATCTCGTCTAATAAGTCTTGATTGAGTACCTTATCGCCAAAAATCTTCTTAAAAAACCTTCTTAAAAAGTAAACAGCTACCCATACTATTGCAACAAGAACTGCAACAACCAAAACACAAATAAAAACAGCAAGCACCCATTTACCGGTAGTGAATCTGTCTGAATACTGTCGGAAGGTGGATACATATAAATCAAAAGCAAACATCTGGCGAAGAGCTCCAAAGATGCCGCCATAATTTCCCAGCTTTACACTGGAATAGAACAGCCCTAAAACTCCGCCAAAAAAAATGCCTAGAAATTCCTTAAAAAAGTTACCAATCAATTTAATAACCGCCTTTTTCCTATGTTCTTATGGTCCGCTACAATCCATATTTTCCTGATTATAAAGTTAGGAAAGGAATTTATTGCCTTTGGCAATAAATTCCATATCAACTTCTAATATTTAGCCGTAAAACAAAATTTCTTATTTTTGGTCTTTTGAAGCCTCGGGCTTTTCTTTCTTTTGAGGAGTTGTCTTTTTCGCAGCAGGTTTTTCATCTGCTTTCTTTGATGCAAGATATTCCTCAATCGCCTTTTTCTTAATTTCTTCTTCGTCTACTGAACCTTTTTCGGCAGCGGCTTTTTCCAGCCTTGCCTGTGTGATCATTCTCACAAAAAGGATAATGTTATAGATGAAAAGTAAAATAAGTGGCAATACAATAACCAAAAGGAAGTTTGTCGGTCGTTGAAGCCAATGAATAGCCGAACCTACGCCATTAAGATGATATTGATATACTGCAATAACTTCGTCAGCATAAATAAAACCAGGGTCTTCAGGTTCGTTGTCACCCTTTGTTCTAAACCATATATTGCCTGCAGTGTCCACATCTTTTTCAATAATCCTGTGGGTATTGAGCTGCATTGTATTGCCTAGTTCAAACTTATAGGTAACAATATCGCCTACTTCCAGATTTGTTGGATCGTCGGGCTCTTTTGCAACAACCAAATCGCCTTTAGCAAAAGAATCTTCTTGGTCGCCGTTCATAGAGTCTGTAAGAACAGGCAAAAGTTTTGTCTTTCCTCCGCCCACCTCAGCGTTAGCCACATTGGGATTGGCTATAATAATAGCTGAGACAACGATTGCCAACAAAACAACTGCAATCTGCACTGATGTTACTACGATGTTAAGAATCTTTTTTTGTTTTTCGTTTAGCTTTTTCATAGTGATTTCCC
>CAZVHD010000261.1:0-2622 GCA_964626765.1 uncultured Christensenella sp. | reverse complement strand
GAGTATATTTGAAATATAATAACCTTCAAAAGCGCTGACAGTAAAACTGTTGCTACTGTTGTGCTCGACTATATAGCTTGCATTCAACTCCTTTTCTTCATCGCTGTTCAACCTGACCGTGGCGTTTTTGCCTCCGTTTGAAGAACCGTCAAAAGTAATAACATATGTTGCAATAGAAAACTCAATTTCCAATTCTATATCTTCGGTTATATTTACTACATCTATGGTTTGCAATTCAAGCATATCATCATATGTATATTTATCACCATTCAGGGTGTAACTTTTTACATAATATCCGTCGTCTGTTTCGGCATTCACCTGAATAGATTCATCATAATCGGTCTTCACATAAGAAAGATCTATATCGCCTCTGCCTGTTTTTGCAACATTGACATTATAATATAACTCATCATATATAGCTTCTATAGTATAATCACTGTTTATATTTTCTATCATTAAAACAAAATCAGTTACTCTTTCATCTTTTACCTCAGTAAAATCACTTTCGGCTTGAGATGTTTCATTATTTATAACTATATTGCTTACATCAAACCCTATATCAGGAGAGTACAAATCAACTACTTTTCCGTTTACCCTAAGGCCTGTTATATAATAACCCTCCAAGGCTTCGAACATAAACATTGGATTACTTCCAAAAGAATAATTATCGCTTTTATCGGTGTAACTGTATGTTTCGTCATCTTCATCATAAACAGCTTCATTGGCGTTCACATTATTGTTATCTGATAAATCAACCAAATAGGCAAAAGCGCTATACTCTATGATAATAGATAAATCCTCCACCATAATTTCTTTATCAAGAGTAATTGTATATTCAGAAGCATCTTCCGGGATATTGTCAATTTCACTTCCGTTTATGCTTATGCTTTCAATAAAATGCGTACTAATAGATGAAACATATATGTTTTTTGAAGTATTATGCTCAACAAGTAAATTGACAAGTGAAGAATCACTCACTCTTTCAACCATAATATCTCCATCTTTTTCAAGATACCTGATATTGCCCTGATCCTCCTCTAATCCGTTATCTATGGCAACTGAGTATGTCTTGGGAACAAATTCAACACTAATATACATATCGGTAGTGGGATAATATACCTCTACATCAGTCCATAGTACATTTCCGCTATGATTTGATATATTTCCATTGACATCCACAGATTTTATCTGATAGCCTTCATTTGCAGTAAATCTGTAGATATAACGGTTTATTTCCTCTACTTTATTGACACCTGCGGGCACTTCATTAAAAGCGCCTTCATCGCTTACTACTCTTCTTTGAATGTCGCCATCGCCCTTTAAAGATATTTCCAAATCATGCTCAACAGGAACGAATTTCGGTCTTACATTTATATCTTCATAAACCTTATAGTCTTCATCAATAACAACATCGGTCAGTATATTACCTGAACCAACAAGATACCAGCCTACAAATATATGATGCTCTCTTTCGGGTGTTTCCGTAGGTATACCTTTTACGGGTACAGGATTTGTATAAACAGCGTCCTCAACCGCTGACGCAAGCGTATCCTGATAGAGAACATAGACTGTTTTTGGCGGAAGATCTCCCTCTCCTGTAAGGAACGAAACAGAACAATAATCCTTTCTCCACCTTGCCACCAATGTAGTAGGTTGTGTAAATGTGTCATATGGCTGTACGGCTTCGTCCTCGCCTTCTTCATACCAGCCCATAAAACTGTAACCAAGCCCTGTTCCCTTAGGTTCAAGGAAAAAGTTCGATTCTCGTCGTTCTCTTATTGCCTGCCTTATTTCCTGATCCTTTTCTACATTAATGGTCTCTTCAATACTTCCCGCATTTCCGCTCATACTGTTAATAAAAGTAATTGTGGATTCATCATAAACAAAATCAGCTTTTAATTCTACTAAATTAGTATTGTTATTGGGAGTAAAAGTTATGTAATACTCATCCGTATCACCCGTCTGTCCGGCTTCAAATGTTATATCATTCTCTTCAGTTTCTATGGAAACTACTTTGAAACTATCATGATTCGCAATGTCATCAACAGTTATTTTTTCCCATGTATCGTCAAAACTTTTTATCTGCCAGCCTGCAAAACTTCTTCCCTGACTTGGCGTTGCTCTTATTGTGGCTTTTTCGTTTTTGGGATAATATCCTTCTTCAGGAAGATCCAAATATCCCAATTTTTCACCTTTGTTGTTTTCTGTTATATCTGCTTCAACATCGGTGGCTTTCTTTACAAAAATAGGGTCTATTGTCATATTCTGTGTTACATGTTCATACGGCAATGACCATCTGTCGAACTCATAACCATAAACCTGCATTTTCGGATCTTCAGGAACAGGAATCTGAGTAGGCGCTTCATTGTAGGTTACTGACTGCTCCCTTGCAACTGTACCATCGGGATATCTGAATACAACTGTATAGCTTGCTTTTTGAAAATTTGCCGTATATGTATGATTTGCTCTGACATCCCTGTCTTTTCTTTCAGTGTTGGGATTTCCGTCACTCCAGTCTACAAATGTGTAGCCGACCTCAGGTCTTGCCACAACTTTGTTTCCATTTTTTCCGGAGGGAACACTCTGTTCGGTTTCGCCTTCTATTACTCCACCCGTACTTGC
>CAZVHD010000260.1:0-2623 GCA_964626765.1 uncultured Christensenella sp. | reverse complement strand
AATGAAATATATAGATATAATTAATTATATATTGGTAAAAAAACTTGTCATTATAATATATCTATTGTATAATTAGCATACGAATTTAACCTTTCTTAATAGGAATAAGGAGTAAAGAACTTAAATGAAAAAGAAGAGAATAATAGCGTTTATTATAGTGGTTGTGTTTCTTGCAATAGCCTTTTCAGGTTGTTCACTGGTAGAAGAAAACGAAGAAAGAGCAGCCAATGAAACTCTTGCTACGGTTACCTCAAACGGTATTACGCTTAAGGTTACTAAAAATGAACTGCTTTCATACGCAAATTATATGTTAAAACAGTACTCCCAATATGATTATGAGCCCGAACTTGATGTGTTTATGCCAGAGGTCATGGACTATATGGTTAATCAGAAATATCTGATAATTAAAGGTATTGTTTATTTGCAGTCTTTGGAGCACAGACAGGATGTTTTGGTCTCAAATAATATGAATGTGCCAGAGAATAGCGCCGAGGGCGTTTTGACTCTTGCAGAAAGATATAAAGCTATCGCCACGGTAAATGAAACATTTGAAGAGGAGATACAAGAATATATCAAAGAATATGAGCAAGAGCAGATAACAAGACAAATATCCGAAGCCAGACGGGAGATTGAAAATAACCTTGATGATAATTATGTTGTAGATAAAATAGAGCTTGCGGAAGGTTCTCTCAAGCAAGAATATCTCATGAACGAAGAATATGACGAGGAAAAAATTAAGTTGGATGTGCATATGTCAAAGGATGAGATTAAAAAAACAATAACCTTGCCCGTGTCATCCACAATGTATGAGGAGGAAAAAGCTTTTACAACAGAACTAAGCGAGGAAGAGCAATCTGAAAAAGTTGTCACAAAAGAAGTGGTTGTAGCTTTTGAGGAACCCATAACTACTGACGAAGGCGATACAGATTTTATAATCCATAAAACAGAACCTATTGAATACAAGATTGTAATTCCCAGAGGAACTGAAAACCAAGAAGAAAAAGAAAACGAAGATCAGATTCCCGATAGATATAAAGCTATGAATGAGATTTCTAAAGAAAATAAAGCTGAGATTTTTGATGCGTATCCTAGTGGTTCTTTGTCAACAGCAAAGCAGGAGGCATACCGTCAATTCCGTCAGGACAAAAGAGATATGCTCATTAATTTTGACGAAGACGGTTTAGAATACTATTATAGAAATCAATTTGAAAGCCAGGCTCTTGACGCGGTAAAGCATGAGTTGGGACAGGAGGCGCTCGACGATTTGTCACAAGAACAACTTCAACAATCTGTTGAATACCAATATAGCGTGTTGGTTCAAAAACAGATTGAAGAATACAGCATAATAAATTCAGACAAAGATAAAGTAAAAAAGTTTAGCGAAGGTCTAAAAGATGGGACGATGAACCTTGAAAGTGTCTATTACGCTCCTCTTGAAGCTTTGGAAAACGAGGGATACAATCTTGAAGAGTTCTTTGCAATAAGCCATATACTTTTTAAGTTTGATGAAGAGCAAAATTCCTTTATTGAAAGAGAAAAGGGCAATAGAGAGGAAGACGAACTTTGGAACCTTAAAGACATGGTGTCAAAGAACACACAGACAAGCCGCTCAAACCCAGACTATGACCCTGATTATAATTGTCCCAAGCATAAAGACAACGAGGGAGATTGCATTTATGAAGGCGAAGGGCTTTGTCCGTCGCTTGCATTTGACCCGGATAATCTTGAAGAAGATCTTTTTGGAGAAGATGGAATATACCAAAGAATTTCTGACGAACTCCAAGCCGCCGCTTCTCCTGAAGAAAAATTAGAAATCTTTAAGAATTATATGGCGCTCTATAATGATGACGGAGGCGCTATGACATCGGCAACCGGATATCTCATACCCCCGGAAGGTATTGCTCATGGATATGACGGCGATGATTTCCCTGGATTGGCAAGAGATTTGTTTGAGGAAAATCCCGAGATGGGAAGCGCCTTCATTACAGATTCGGAAGGTCAGCGTTTGGGATATGCTTTTACCAGTTATGGAATTCATCTTATGATGGTAACTTTTATCCCCTTCCAGAATGATGAAGCTGTGGATGATAACGGTATAATAGGCATAGATACTGAATTGGATATTGATGGAACCACCCATAGACAGCTTCTTGAAAAAGAGATTATTGAAGATACTAAAAGCAATGCCTATACAGAATTCACAGAAGAAAACAACACCGAAAAATCCAATGAGGCAGCTGAAAAAGACGCCAAAAAGTTTAAGAAAATGTTGGAAGATTTGGGAATTGAAGAATAATAAAAGCTGAGAATTAATAGCCTATATGGCAAATCATATGAAGAATAAATCCGCATCCTTAAAAAAGGGCGCGGATTTTTTTTGAGTGGTTTAAGGGAAACTTTATTCTCGTTTACAAGACCAAAGACACGCTATTAAAGATATACATATAGTATTGCAGACTTGATTTTCACTATCAGATGAAAAAGTTTGAAGGGTAAACTATGATAAAAATGAAATAAATTATTTTTTTCATATGGACATAATTAAAAGCTGATGGGATTTAATATTATGCATGGCGTAAAGTGAAGTGTTTCTTATAAAGATATTTATCTAAAAGATAAGGTT
>CAZVHD010000259.1:0-2628 GCA_964626765.1 uncultured Christensenella sp. | reverse complement strand
AATCAACGCTTATTGCATATCCTAATGCATTTTCAGACGAAGATTTCACTTATATTGTACCCTCGACAGTCAATACTATCGGGGAAGACGCTTTCAATGGCTCTGTAGACTTACAATATGTCTACATACCTGATAGTGTAACAAATATAGGAAAAGGCGCGTTTAAAAATTGTGTGAGTTTAGATAATATTGAATTTGTTGATGCTACTTTACTTGAATATGTGGGCGAAGATGCGTTTTTTGCATCAAAATGGTATGATAAAAGAGACGATGATGTTTTCTACATTTCTTCAGTTAATCCCGAACAGGAGGGCTTGGCTGTTCTTGGATATAAAGGTGAAATGCCTCAGAATGAGCAATTAGTATTGGACGAAAATACTTCTTCAATATTGCCTAACGCTTTTACCAACAAAGAAAATCTGATATCCATTGATATTCCTGCAAATGTAAACTATATAGGTGAAAATATATTATCCGGATGTTCAAATCTTTCTGAAATAACTATGCCGGGAAATTATGTCCTTGGTTATCTTTTTGGTGAAAATTCTTATGATAACAGTTATGAAGCGTATAATACGAAAGATGATAAAGATTATTATATACCCGATAATCTTTCCATAGTTAATATTTCTCAATCTCAATTTATTACAAGTTACGCTTTCAATAATTGCCACAACATAATAGAAGTGAATGTACCACAAACAATAGAGCATATCGGAATGTTTGCTTTCTATTCCGACGAAGCTGAAATGCAGCTCCAAAATGTAATTTTTGATAGTTTAAATTATAATAATCTTAAAATAATCGGTTCAAGCGCCTTTAAAAACTGTAAGTCTATAACTGATTTGGCATTACCAAATAGTGTGGAAAAAATCAATTCGTACGCATTCCAGGGTTTAAGTGAGTTAAGAAATCTTACTCTTGAAAACAGGCAGGGAGAAACTTCCGGAAGCCTTCAATATATAGGCAATAGCGTTTTTAAAGATTGTGAGCATCTTAATGGCGTAGAATTTCCTGAAAGTCTTGAATACATAGGTTCAAGCGCTTTTGAGAATTGTTCAGATTTATATTCTGCAGTATTCCCCGATGATTGTTTATTGACCCAGATAGGTAATAACGCATTTATGGATTGTACCAATTTAAGAAGTATAGTTACGCCAATGTACTTGTCAGATATAGGAGACAGGGCTTTTTATAACTGTATTGCTATGGATACATTCAATCATGATAGAAGCGCTGAAACATTAAGTTATATAGGTTATGAAGCATTTAGTGATACTCCATTCTATAACAATATAATTAATGATGATGATAATAATAGTAAAATAATTTATTTTTCAAAAGTAGCTTACGATTTTAATGGCTCAGTAGGCAGTTCAACTATTATTGAAATTGAACCTGATACGGTTTCTCTTTCGCCTTATTTGTTTGAGGGACAAAATCATATATACGATGTTATAACAGATCTTCCTCCTGAATCCACCAATACTACAATAATTGTATTAAATCCCACTCTTGAAACTATTGGAAAAAAAGCGTTTTTCAACTGTTCAAATCTTTCTGATGTAACGCTTCCAAGCAGTCTTACTCATATAGGCTCAGATTCTTTTGCCAATTGTTCAGCGCTAAGTGATGTTGAGTTTGAGGATATAGATAATATGAAAGCAATCGGGCAGAATGCTTTTCGTAATGTTCCCTGGTACAATAATTATTATGATGATTATAGCGGTAATGATATAGTTTATCTTGGAAATATAGCTTATGAATATAAAGGTACTATGTCTGCAAATACCGAAATTCAATTAGATGAAAATACGGTTAGCATTACTCCTTATGCCTTTAAAAACCAGCCCGGGCTTATGGCTGTACACATACCTGAATCTATCAGATCAATAGGCGAGTTTGCTTTTGGAAGTCATATTGATGAAATCGAAGAAAGTAATCTTAATACTGTTTATATAGATGACCAGGCGCAAATGATTAATAATGTTGCAGGAATATTTACATTGGCAAATAAAGTAATCCTAAATATTTCGCCTGTCGAACTAAAGGGATTATGTTATTATACTTATCAAACGACTGACCCTGACACCGGAAATACAATAACAGTTACTGAAAAGATTGATGTTATGGAACTAATAATGAACTATAAAGACTCGAATATTTTGCCTCGGATTTATGTTCCACGCAATATGTATGAGGATTATATATTAACTGATGGCTGGAGCAATATTCAAGAATATCTTTCTCCTTATGACGGTGTGCATGACGAATATGTAGTAGTTAATACAAATGAAGGGCTTGATATTATATACTATACAGGTAGTGAAACAGACTTAGTAGTTCCTGATGAATTAAATTCAAGATATGTAACTGGAATAAGAAGTTATGCATTTAATACAACTGTTACTGATATCGAATTAAGATCCAATATTGAAAGAATCGATGATTATGCTTTCGCTAAATGTATATCACTGCAAAGTATAGATTTGCCTGTAGGATTGGAATCAATAGGAGACTATGCTTTCTATAACTGTAACAATCTCTTAAGTGTGAATATTCCCGAAACTGTTGAAAGTATTGGCGATTATGCTTTCTATGGTTGTGAAAATTTATTGGATGTAGAAT
>CAZVHD010000258.1:0-2637 GCA_964626765.1 uncultured Christensenella sp. | reverse complement strand
CCGTTTATTGATTTAAATACATTTTCAGTCTTTTCATAATCTCCCGGCAGGTTAATTATTTCGCTTCCGTCTACCCAGTCAAAAGTTCCTGGAACATCTGCCGAACCATCTTTCAACTCGCTTACAGAAAGCTGTCTTCCCGCTATTAAATCATCAGCTTGAGGAACTTCCTGCACTTCGGGTGTAGCTTTTTCGACATTTACGATGATATTGAAGTTATAATTCTCATAATTATCGAAATCCGCATTATAATATGCAGGAAACTCTTGCTCTTCTCCTGCGTAAATGTTAGTTTCTTCATCAATCCAATAATAATCCTGTTCAATTTCCAAATCAGAAAGCTCAAGATTAGGTTCATATTCCGTATTAATATCAAAATGTGAAATATCAGTGTACTCTGCTTTATTTATTACAAGTTCAACGGTTTTTTCTACGCTGTAATAATTTGCCGTTTCTTCGGCATTTATTGTTATAGTATATGCGCCGGCCTCTATATAACCCTGTTCAGGTGTATAAACAAGTGTGGTTTCGGAGTGGTTCAGGCTTGCTTCAACATCTTTCATACTATTATCATAAACATGAACCTGCTCTTCTTCTGCGCTTATTGCGCCCTCTGCTTTATCTATATATAATTCAAGTGTGGTATTAGCGAGAGTATAGTTTGTTTCTGTTGTTGACGCTGTGGCGGTATAATTTCCCGCATCCATAAATGTAGTACTCTGTCCGCTGAATTCTACAGACAAGGAAACATTCAATTGATCAAGATTAACAAACCATGCGCTTACACTATCACTTTGGTCTGTGCCATCATAAACATAAGAACTTTGACTGTCCCATTCGGCATCAACTTCTAACGGGGAAATTGTTGCATCTATTTCAAAAGAGTCTTCCATTGAATAATTATCCGTATCGCTGATACTTATGGAAACAGTAGCGTAAGAAGCCAGGGTTACCATTGAACTGTTATAAATTATATCCCTGATTGATACATAAGCATTATCGACTATTCCATCAACGGTATAGTGCTCATCGAGGTTTAAACTTTCTGTATAAACATTATTTCCGTCATAAATTTTATTTATTGTTACACCTTGAACCGATTGAACGCTTACTTCTGCTTTTTCTATCATTAAACTAATTTCATAATCATTGAAGGTATAGTTTGTATCCGTATTCACCGCTGTTGCTGTATAATCTCCCGCATTCACAAATTCTGAACTTTCTCCACTGTAAATAACATCCGGATGGAAATTACCGTAATTAATCTTATTATAGGAAGCGATAACTGTGTCAGACTGATCTTCAGCTGTATAAACATAGCTGTCTTCATATTGCCAATCAATAGAAATGTCAAGAGGTGTGATAATCGCATCAAATACAAAATCTTCGGCCATTACATAGTTGTCAGTATCACTTATTGATATAGATGAAGTTACTTGATTTGCAGAGTCCACATCCGCGCTGTTATAAGTAGATGAGTTTATTGTTACTACGGCATCATCAACTATTCCTTCTACGGAATAATGGGTGTCTTTTATAAGCTCATAATCATAACTATCATCGCCGTCATAAACTTTGGTCAAAACAACTCCATCTATTGCTTCAACAATAACTTCGGCTTTATCTATAGTCACATCCAATGTTTCTGTCTCGTCAGTTAAGGAATAGTTTGTATCAGCGTTAAGCGCTGTTACAGTATAGTCTCCCGCATAAATAAATTCTGTTCCTTCTCCTGTATACTCAACATCAAGATAAACATCATTTTCTTCTATATCAACAAATTTTGCTGTTATTGTATCTTCCTGATTCTCTGCAGTATATACATAATTGTCATTGCTCTGCCAGATAACCTCTACATCAAGAGCCGATATACTTGCATTTATTTGGAAGGTATCATTTATTGTATAATTATGCGGATCGCTTATTGATATGGATACGGTAACCCTGTTGGCCTCGGTTACATCAGCGCTGTTATAAATAATATCTTCAATAATAACAGTTGCGCTGTCAAAAATGCCAGATACAGTATAATCTTCATTTTCTGTTATTTCATAAGGATAAATATCGTTTCCGTCATAGGTTTTATTGAGCTCAACATTTTCAGCGGATTCTACGCTAACAGTGGCTTTTTCTATTGAGTAACTGCCTTCCACATTTTCTGCATCACAATAATCAAATCTATTCTTTCTTGATATAATGTAATAATATGTTCCAACATTCTTCGGCGCTTCAATTAACGGATTTGTACTGTCATTCATATCCTGCTCGGTTTCAAAATATTCAACATCACAAGAAACTTTTGAATCATCAGAGTCTCTGTTTGTCAGATAAGTTGCTTCACGATTTTCGGCGTTATAAATATAATTATTTGTTGTACTGTATATTGTTATTGTTTGTTTTACTACAGGTTGATACGGCATATAAGATTCGTCCGTCGGCAAATCAGCAAGATCCATTTCCGTTTCGTTTCTTCCGATTTCAGAAATCGCATCCCAGTGTAAAATATTAGTATCGCTACTTGGCAATGACGCTGTTACTTTATCTGAATAAACAGTAATATCGCTCTCTAAACTTTGAGCAAACAAGTACTGACCGAACTCTAATTTAGCATAATCACTTCCCATAGGTATAACTACC
>CAZVHD010000257.1:0-2640 GCA_964626765.1 uncultured Christensenella sp. | reverse complement strand
AAAGTACTTTGGCTACTATCACTTTTCCACAAAGGTTGAGGAAGTGGCGTCTCATGGAAACCCCACCCTTGCCAAGGTGGACGCCGGACAGTTGGAAGAGATAGAAAGTCTTTACGACAATGGATTTAACATTTTTATTATGACACGCCATATCTTTTTTGACAATTCACAGCCTAACGGATTAAAGCCGGACTATCTTCAAAGATGGGAAGATGCAAAAACAAATCTGGAACCATATATGGACAAAATCATTGGTTTTTATGTGGATGAGCCCATTTGGACGGGTAAAAAACAAGAGGCGTTCCATACATCATGCCAAGTGGTTAGAGAGGACTTTCCTAATAAAAAAATGATGGCGGTGGTTGCTTATATCGGAGTATTAAACAATTCATATGTCATAGAGACTACAACAGGGCTTGAGGACATCGACTCTAGAGAGTATTTGAAATACTGCACCGATGTGGCGTTTGACTATTACAGAGCTTGTGACAAGGCCGAGGTATTGAACGATATAGCGATTTTTAAGGAAAGAGCTGTTACAGAAGGTCAGAAAATATGGCTTATTCCCAAGGCATTTTATGTTATTGATAAGAACAAGGATGCAAATTGGATACAAGAAAGAAAAGACCTTCCCGTGGGCGAGGACATAAAAAATTGGATAAAAGGCTCCTATGAAATAGCCGTTGAGGACCATGATATAGTAGGACTTTTCTGTTTTGTGTATGGCGATGAAAGAAAGGAAGAGAAACTAGACATGTGGCTGCAAAGATTGCTTGACGAAGATGGCGAATACTATGACCCCGAAGTCAAAGCTTTATATCAGCAAATTGGCAGAGCGATAATTGAGAATGATAAATAAATTGTTATAGAATATAATTACTTATGATAATATCATTAAGAGGGGTTTTATGAAAAAAAGCTTAGTCTTTTTTATGATTATTTTTATGACTATTATCATAATTATGGTTTTGTCAACCTCGGTTATGGAGACAGTTAGCGCTAATGGTTATTTGCAAGAGTCAATTCTTTATCCGTCGTTGTCACTTGACAACAATCAGATAGTTGACAGTGTGGATTATACCATTGACTTTACCGCAGACACTCAAACCCCCTGGAGGACGCAGGGAGCCGAATTTACGGCAGAATATAGTATACACAGTTTTGACGAGAGCGCAGTTCAACTGGCGTTACCAATTAACAGCAGATTCATTAATTTATCAAGCGAGGTCAAGGCTTTTTGCAATGATGAAGAGTTACAAAGCAGTTTAAGATTTCTTCCTTGTGAAAAATGCGACCCTAGACAAGCTAAATCAGAAGATATTCTTGAGATAGCTGATGAAAGGCATATGGGGTTCGGCGAAGAAAAAGGAATATTGTATACCTTAGACCTTGCTGATGTTCCCTCCAAAAAAAATCTTATATTTGAATTTGATATGGACAATGACACGAAATACATTTATTCCAATTCAAACTCATACAATAAACTGGACAATGGAAATGAAACAAAGGTGAAAATTACATTTACTTCTCGCGAAAAGGGCGGAGACGACAGGGCGTATGTCTTTTTTATTGGGGAAGATATAAGAAATATCCAAACCTATTATTATAACAATTTTTTACAGCCAAAGCGTCATGTTTCTAATTGTGTCACGCGTGAAGAAATATTGATTGACGATTATATATCAAACATGTCCGACTGTGACGGCGATTTTTCTTCCCCGTCCTTGCAAGAGGAACTTTTTATTACAAGAGCGACCGCATTAAAAGAATTTTTGGAAAGCGATGAAGCCCAATACGAATATAATTTATTAGACAATCCAATGAGAAATCAGCCATTTTGTCTTTATCATCTTTATGACGCGACATTAAGTCAATGGGATAATAAGTTAACAATAAGCTATCCATTGTTCAGTAACGGTCATGAAGATATTTATTATTCTCCAGAGGTATATACCTATACAAAAGCCGAATTACTTTCAGAAAGTATGACATCTTATAGCGAAAATTCTCTTCGTATTTTTCCCAACTCCGAGACTCCATATATGTTAAACAATGAAAATTGGAATAAAGAAGATGGCAATTATGTTTATGCGACACAAGACCTTCCGTCATATGTTAATTTGTCTTTTTGCGCTTCGCAAGAGCCCGTTGACCTAGGACACCCCAGCTCCGATGGGTGGCAGAATGAAGGATCGGGCTATTTAGTCTTGTTTGTAGCAGGGATAGTTATAATGGCAATAATCCTTATTGTAATTATTTTAATCATTGTTTTTGTTGTGAGAGTAATAAAAATGCGGTAGAGATAGTATGTTTTATTTGGAATACCTCAAGACATAGGTTAATAGACATAAAACTAATGAACTGTTGTTGTGATAAATAGGGATAGGGGCGATAGATAGGGCTTGTTGTAAGTGTAGTGATTGTTATGATATAATATAGATATCTATAAATTTCATCGGCGATAATATATTGAAAGGAATGGTTAAAATGAAAAAACCGAGTATTAATGAAATCTTGAGGTTTTTTTCTAAAGAAACAAAAGATAATAACTTTTTAAGGGAATGGTATAAGCAATATAAGTATTAATATAATCTACCCACAAAGATGATAAAATTTATATCTTTTTATAAGAATGATAGT
>CAZVHD010000256.1:0-2651 GCA_964626765.1 uncultured Christensenella sp. | reverse complement strand
GGTATTAGGTAACCTTAATTATGTAGGGGACAGCGCATTTTATAATTGTGTTAATCTTGAAGGATTAACAGCGCCAGGTATAGAAAGTTATGGTGTTGAACCTTTCATGGGATGTTACTCTTTTGAAACAATAACAATAACAGATAATGAGCGTTTGTTTGAGCTCTTTGGTTTTATCGACAATGATCCAACAGATACAAAATATTATTTTGTAAATTATAATGATAATAGATATTCTGTTCCGTTAAGCCTAGCAACAGTTCATTTGTCGGGTTCTGCTGAAAGTGTAAAGGACAACGCTTTCTATGATTGTATACATTTAACCGAAGTTTATTTGACAAATGAAATAAAAACAATAGGAAGCAGCGCTTTTTATGGGGTTGAAAATCTTGAAAAAGTTATTGGAGGAACCAGTTTAGAAATAATTGGAGATAACGCCTTTAAAGATTGTATTAATTTACACTCAACAACAGAAACCGAGGATGAATTTATACTGCCCTCCAGTATTAAAGAAATAAGAGATAACGCCTTAAATAACTGTTATTCCATAACTAATCTGACGCTGGAAAATAATTCAGCTTTAAGAAAAATAGGCGATTACGCTTTTGCGGATATGGAATTTACAAACTATAATCTTTCATCAATTTATAATACATTGAAGATAGGCGATTATGCCTTCTTAAATAATAAACAGATAAATGAATTTTGCGCAAACAATGTAACAAGCGTAGGGTTAGGAGCTTTTTCCGGATGTGAAAATCTGTCGTATCTTACTGTTACCACCAATGACTTTGCAGGCAAGCTTTTTGGTGATGTAGAATTCAATAATAGTTATGCTGTGGAATATGACGCAGAAATATACTATATTCCACAATCTTTAACAGATATAAAAGTATCTTCTATAATGAACGCAATAACCGATTATGCGTTTAAAGACTTAACATCGCTTGAAGGTATAGATTTGTCAAATGTTACGAATATAGGTGATTATGCTTTTGCTAACAATACTTCGCTAATAAGTATAAATGTACCGTCAAGTGTCGTATCAATAGGCAATTTTGCCTTTGAAGGATGTTCAGCTCTGGAGAATGTAAATATTGAACTTGTATCAACATTGACATATATAGGCGAGGGCGCGTTTGATGATACGATATGGTACGATGATTTAACAGACGGTATAACTAATGATGTTGTTTATATAGGAAAAGTGGCGTATACCTGTGTGGGAGATATATCAGGAATATTGGCTTTAGCCGATGATACAATAGGAATATCGCCTAAAGCGTTTATAAATCAAACAGGTATTACAGAGATTAGGATACCGCTGGCTGTTTCCACAATCGGGGATAAAGCTTTTTATAACTGCAACGATATAGATACTATATACACAGCCGGAAATTATGAAATAGGAAAATTATTCGGAACCGAACAGTACCAATTAAGCTATCCTGCGGTGCAAAATGGCGTTACTTATTATATACCTTTATCATTAGAAAATATCTATGTTATTGATGAATCAACACAAATAGTAGACAATGCTTATGCTAATTGCACATCTATATTATATGTAAATATAGCTACAAGTGTAAATTCAATTGGTATTGAAGCGTTTAACGGAAGTTACAGCATTACAGAGATGACAATACCCGCAAAGTACAATATAGGTGTCTTTTTTGGAACTACTCCGTATGCAGACAGTTATGAAGCAGCGCAAAACGGAATTAGTTATTATATTCCTTTAAGCTTAACCGAAGTTTATTTCAACGGAGATAAGTTAGCGGATTATTCAATGCAGAATATGGCTTCGCTGACTGATATAGAGTTGTCTTCAGACATTGAAAGAATAGGAAAGTACGCTTTTTCGGGTTGCGCTAATCTGGACAGTATTAATCTTAGTCCAAGTATCAATTATATAGGAGATTATGCTTTTAAAGATTGTGTTTTACTCTTATCAATTAATTTATCCCTAAACGCAGTAACGGGCGAAGGTGTACTAAACGGATGCAATAGTTTAACTTCAATCACTACAAAAGGCAATAAATCATTGCATAGTCTTTTTGGCGCAGATTTTTATGAAAAGAGCTATGAGGCTCAATTAAATAATAAATCCTATTATATTCCATATTCACTCAATGAAATAAATGTTGAAGATACTCAGGTTATTACAAGCAATTTCATGAAAGGTTTCTCTTCGGTAAGTACAGTAAACTTGCCTGAGAGTTTAACAACAATAAGAAGATATGCCTTTTATGAATTGTATTCCCTTACCTCAATAACTATATTTGATGCAGTTGTGGAAATAGGAGATTATGCATTTTATAACAACAGAAAAGCTGAATTTAATATAGAAAACAATAATGTACAGATAGTTGGTAAAAGCGCTTTTCACAATTGTGAAAACTTAATTGAATTTAATTCATCTTCAATTATTACTATAGGCGACAATGCTTTTAACGGTTGTTATAGTATGCAAAATATAAGTGTAACTGTTAATAAATCAGTCGGAGAGCTATTTGGTGAAGATATGTTTGTGGATAGTTATAGCGTAAATCAAAACGGTGAATATTATGTTCCGAACGAATTAGTTGAAATATCTGTTTACGGAGATGGGGAACTTTGTGAATATATGTTTGCGGATATGGATAAACTTC
>CAZVHD010000255.1:0-2651 GCA_964626765.1 uncultured Christensenella sp. | reverse complement strand
GTTTTTGAAAAGACACCAACCCAAATAATAATCGCTGTCTGCCTCTTCCAGTACGCCCTCTATTTCCTCTTCATAATTCTGGCCTTTTACTGCGTCAGCCTTAAATTTAACTCCGGGTTCGAAAATAACTGTGGAAAAATTACTATTTGCAAAAGCCCAGTTACCTATATGTGTCAGGTGTGGCTTTATTTCAAGCGTTCCGCCCCACCCACTTGACTGAAAAGCTCTGTCGCCAATATATGTTACCGTATCAGGTATAGAAAAGCTGTTTCCCAGTCTGCTTGTGCCTCTGAACGCTCCGTCATCAATCTTTTCAAGAACACCTTCCGAATGAAAATTAACTGTTTCCACATTGCTTGAGTCAAAGGCGTTTTTACCTATAACCCTAACATACTTTCCTATTGTTAGTGTTCTTAACCCTGACATATTATCAAAAGTCGCGTCATCAACCGCTATTATGGGATAGACTCCCTCATCATCTGCAATAGTGTCATATATCTCAATATGATCTTGAGTATCTCCCGCCGCTGTTTTCTCGCCTGCGATAGCGCCATAATTATAGTACAAAGTATCCCCGTCCTCTTCATAAGGTATAGGCTCATCTAGCTCAACAACATCAAACTGATACAATCTTTCAAAATGAGCATAAAGAGTAATATCATCCCAAAAATAATAGTTTTCTGAAGCTCTGACTTTTACGCCTCCTTCATCAGGACCGCCGGGCATAGTATAATAACCCCTAAATGACCAGCCACCATCTTTTACCGGAAGATGGGGATGCGTTGTTTGAACAGCTGTATCGGGGATAACATCAACCAGTTCTTGATAATAGTTTACATCAATTTGGGATGTAGTCTTATCCGCCCCCGTTCTGGGGTCGGCATTCTGGTGGTCAAATGTGATTGTGAATTCAGGGTCGACTATAACGCTGACATCGGTTAAATCCGGATTCAATCTCATATTTAACTCCTGAGCTCCCGCTTTGTAATAGATTGAGTCGATTGTATAAGTAACGGGGGTGTTCTCATCTATATCTGCAATATCAAATTCAATAATCGTCCTGTCACTATTGGACTCGGGAAGAAAATCCCTTGCCATAAAATCATACTGCTGGCCTTCGCCTGAAAAGACCACTCGATTAATATCGAGATTGCTTTGATTGTTGTAGTTAATAACCAAATGAACGCTTTCTCCCGCCTGCACAGGCATAACCGAATCAGATTGATAAATCTCGTCTTGATTAGTGTTCTGATTGAAATAGTCCGGATTTATCCTTTCTATTCTTGGTGGACTGCTTTCCGATAGTTTAGGAGCTACAAGGTTTCCACTGTCACCTCCAAACATATCACATGCAAAAAAGGTTAGCATTATTAAAGATAATGCAACCGTTAAAGTAATAATTTTTACATATTTTTTTGTTAATGCTTTATTCATAAAAAGTCTCCTTTTATGAACTGTATTTTTTTAGAATTTATATTTGTCTTTTTTCTTTTCAACAGCTTCATATGGGTTATATTCTTTCCTTCGGCTTCTGAGAAATTTCCTGATTCCAAAAAAACCTAATACTCCCAGTCCTCCGCCGCCTATTATGGCGCCCATAACTATAAGCCATAACCAGTTATCAACTGGGTCTTGCTGTGGTTCGGAGGGAGGCTCTTCCTCCTCGACTACAACATATGTTCTGGAATATATCAGCGTACCATTATATGTGACCTGAAGTTTTGCGGTATCTTCTTCGCCGTATAACACGACGAAAGGAACTTCCATTCCGTCAAGAAAAAGAGTGGCTTCGGGGGAATCTTCGCTTATGGTTATACGACACTCATCTTCTACAAATATTCTTCCTTCACCGTCAAAATAACCGCCTGTAATGCTGAATATATCTTCTCCGTCAGGGATATCCTCTTCGGAGCCTTCATCGCCCTGAACAACCACATTAAATGTTTTGCTGTATACTACATTTCCATTATGTTTTAATACTATTTCATGCTCGCCCGATTGAGTGAGGTTTATATCTTGCGCCAATACGCCATTGTGATAGAGCGTTAAATCTTCATACTCATCGCTTAAGGTTATTGTAGTATCTTCAGTAAGATATAAATATTCATCGGCTATAATCACATCACTATTGTCAAAGCTAAAGGCCTCTTCTCTAACTGTTTTTCCTGTAACTGTAATATAATCACTGGTTTGATTAATGTTATCGGTGTCATCGGGTACAAACAAGACCTCATAAAGGTTCTCTCCCCTTTTCAGTTCAGTATTGCCTGCCCAACTGAATGTTCCATCCACTTCGCTGTCATTTATTCTTGCTATTCCTATTATATCATTATTTGAAAGAAAAGCAACTATTGAATAGGGTATAACAATATCTTCAAGCTCTAAAACAGGAGTGGCTTTTGTTATGGTCAAAGTAGCTTGTAACCTTTGTTGTGTTGCGTTTGGAAAATTTATGGTTGCCGTAACATTATATACGCCAACATCGCTTTGATAATTATTGACATAGCTTACCCAGCTTTGCTGAAAGCCTTCTGGGTATGGTCCTCCTATTTCCAACGCCTTTGTCTGTCCGTCATAAACATAAGTTTTGTCCTGTAAAGACATAAGCGGATACTCGTTTGCTGTAACTGTCAAAGTCCCTTCTATGAAAG
>CAZVHD010000254.1:0-2664 GCA_964626765.1 uncultured Christensenella sp. | reverse complement strand
GTTTCTTTTCATAATATCAATATATGATGCTATCAGCCTTTTTGCATATCCACGATTTGTGATAAGGGCTATTTCCCCCAGAGGCTCTATTCCTTCCTCAAACGAAGGCTCTCCTTCGCACTGACCGGCAAAAATAACCTTGTCGTCTTTATTGAGGCTGATGCCAATAACTCCGGATGCTTTTCTGCCCTGCAAGGGGTATTCGTCTATGTCTGTATTTACGCACATGCCTTTTTCTGTAATAAATATCACAGTTGCAAAATCAGACTTTTTCTCAATATTTAAGACTTCGTCATCTTCTTTCAATACAACTACTTGATAGCTGTCTTTATTGACTATATAATCTTTGAAAAGACTCTTTTTGACCATTCCATATTTTGTAAAGATGTATACCTGCTCTTTTGGGTCAATGCTATCGTCAGCTATTAAAGTGGCAATGGCCCTTTCATCTTCAGCGGCATCTGCAAACATCTCCCGAAGCTCTTTTCCCTTATCCGTCCATTTGCTTTCTAGTATATCCTCGGTTTTAAGCTTATAACAATTCCCTTTATTGGTAAAAATAAGAGCTGTCTGATGCTTGTCCACAAAGGCTATATTCTTTGCCAGCCCGTCATATCCTGAAGACTCGGCATCTTTATGGACACTCATATATTGCCTTTGATTTAAGAATTTTATATCTCCCTCAACACCAATAACAACATAGCCACATTTCCCGGTGGAAAGAGCCACTTCGCACGGGTCTACAATAGTATCGTCAATGTTGTCTACAACAAGCGTGAGTCTTTTTGTTTTATACTTGTCCCTTATCTCAATAAGCTCATTCTTAATCGTTTTGGAAAGCTCTTTTGCTGAATTTATTATTTTCTCAAATCCAATTATCTGTTTTTTAATTTCTACAAGTTCCTTTTCCAGTTTGGTGATTTCCATTTTTGTAAGACTTGCCAATTTCATATCCAGTATGGCGTCGGCTTGGTTTTCGGAAAGAGAAAATCTTTTTCTTAATTTGCCTTTGGCCTCTGTTCTGGAATTGGAACCTTTTATAATCGCTATAACCTCGTCTATATTTGGAAGAGCGATTATAAATCCGTCAAGCAAATGCTCTCTTTTCTTTGCTATGCCAAGGTCGTGTCGTGTCCTATTGAGAACCACATCTTTTTGGTGTTTAATATAATATCTTAATATTTCAATAAGCCCCATTTGTCTGGGCTTTCCCTCGGCGATAGCTATCATATTGGCGTTAAAGTTACACCTTAAGTCAGTTTTTTTATAAAGATATTCGACTATTTTTTTGGCATCTTCGCCTTTTTTCAACTTTATTACAATTCTTATACCGTTTTTATCGGATTCGTCCAGTATTTCTGTAATGCCGGCAAGAATATTTGCGCTTCTTCCCTTTTTGGCAGTCAGAGTATCCCTAAGATTTAATATCTTTTGCTGAATATCGGCTTTATTAAGATTATAGGGAAGCTCGCTTATAACTATCTGTTGCTTTCCGTTTTCTACCTCTATGTCATGCCTTGCCGCCATAGGAATTTGAGCTTTTCCTGTGGTGTATAACTCTTCAAGGTTGCCCCTTTCTATGTATCCGCCTCCGGGAAAGTCAGGGCCCTTTATAGTTTTCATCATTTCATTAAGACTAATATTTGGATTTTCAATAATGGCAATCGCCCCTTCAATAACCTCTGTTAGATTATGAGGAGGTATTTTTGTACTCAACCCTATTGCGATGCCCATGCTTCCATTAACCAGTAAGTTGGGAAATCTTCCCGGCAAAACTTCCGGCTCTTCCAAAGTATCGTCAAAGTTTTTTGACCATTTTACCGTATCCTTGTCAAGGTCTTTTAATAATTCATACGCCAAGGGTTCAAGTTTCACCTCAGTGTACCTCATCGCTGCCGGCCTGTCTCCATCTATTGAACCAAAGTTGCCATGTCCCTTAACAAGGGTGTTTCTCATAGAAAATTCCTGCGCCATATTGACCATAGCCTGATAAATAGATGTGTCGCCATGAGGGTGATATTTACCTAAGCAGTCTCCTACGACTCTTGCAGATTTCTTATAAGGTCCGTCGGGTTTCAATTTCATTTCATACATGGAATAAAGTATGCGTCTTTGAACAGGCTTCAATCCGTCCTCGACTCTTGGCAAAGCTCTGTCCAGTATAATGTACTCGGCATATGGCATCATATATTCATGAATGGCCTTTGACAAAGACCTGTCCACTATTCTTTCTTCAAAAGCCTCTTCTTCAGCTATCTTTTTTGCGCACATATTTACTTTCTATCCTCCATATTTAGCTGCAAATTCGTCTTCTTTGTTAAAGTTTGCATACTTGAATATATAATTTTTTCTTGTTTGGGAATCGTCATTCATAAAGGTGTTTATTACTTTGTCACTCTCTTTTGCATCATCCAAATTGACCTTTACAAGCATTCGAGTTTTAGGGTTCATGGTTGTTTCCCAAAGTTGTTCGGCGTTCATCTCTCCAAGACCTTTATACCTTTGTATGGAAGAGTTTCCTTTCATCTCTTTGACTATCTCGTCCAATTCTTTGTTGCTATAAGCGTATCTTATCTCTCCCTTTTTTTCTATTTTATAAAGTGGAGGCACTCCCACAAAAACCTTGCCTTCTATGATGAGCTCTTTTGTAAGATTATAAAAAAG
>CAZVHD010000253.1:0-2667 GCA_964626765.1 uncultured Christensenella sp. | reverse complement strand
GTTGAAGCTCCTATTGCTATGATTTTATTTGTTGTGCGGATCAAAGCAGAGTCTTTTTGTATAGGAGCGGTAGTGTTTGTAAATCTCACCCCTGAGCCCAGCCTTTGGGTATTGATTTTGGATACGGCTTTAATTTTTTCTGCCAACTGTTCGCTCATATCCCCCACTGAATAGGACGCTCCGGGTTTTCCCATAACTTCTGAGGCTCCTAGCTCAAGTGCTCTTAGTGCTACTTCGCACCCTGTTTTTGCAAGTGAGCTTACTATTATTACAGGCATTGGTTTATGTTTCATAAGTTTTTCAAGAAAAGTAAGCCCGTCCATTCTTGGCATTTCTATGTCCAGCACAATTACATCAGGTTGAAGTTCAATTATCTTATCCCGACCTATAAACGGGTCAGGGGCTGTCCCGACAACTTCAATGTCAGGGTCTTTATCAAGTTCCCTGCTGAAAATTTTTCTCACCATTGCTGAATCGTCAATTACTAAAACTTTGATCGTCATGCCAGTCATACTTTCTTAAACTATTTACTTTGTAAACAACTATTTCGCCTGTTTCAGTATCAAAAACAACTTTTCTTCCCATCGAACCTCCCGTATCAAAGGTTACAATGTCAATATAATTGTCTTTGAGTACTTTTTCAGCTATTTTTATATTTTCCTTGCCTATTATAGAGCTTCCCATTTCAGGGTTTTGAGCTCCGCCAAGCACATGGGATTTAAGATTTGTTTTATCTGATCCCATTTTAAGCATTAGTTTTATCATGTGCGTAATTGAAATATTTCCAAACTGAGCTGTTCGGTTGCCTCCAAAGGGTTTTGCGTGTAAATAGTGGTTCATGGCTCCATATTTTAAAATAGGGTCCCATAGACATACTGAAACGCAGGAACCTAAGACAGTTGATACCAGATGAGGTTCTTTGCTTACAAAGATATACCCGGGTTGCAGGAAGTATTTTTCTTTATCGGCATTTAGTATGTTTCCGTCCATTTAATCTGTTCTCGTGTAGATTGTGGGTTGAACATATTTAAATTTATACTGTTTTTGAGTGAGGCTCTCTGAGTGTCCTATAAATAATAGACCGTTTTTTATTATCACATTGTAGAATTTTTTTATTAGCTCTTCTTGTGTTTTTCCGTCAAAATAAATCATTACATTTCGGCAAAATATAATATCAAATTTGTTTTGAAACGGAAAATCGCTCATCAGGTTAAAAGTTCTAAATGTTATAAGACTTTTTATATCAGGACAAACTTTGTATCCGATAGGGATTTTTGTAAAATATTTGTCTAAATAATAAGGATTAATAAGATCTTCCGAGCCCAGTTTATATTCGGCTTTTTGGGCATGTGTTATAACTTTAGGGCTTACATCGGTTGCCAGGATTTTAATTTCCATACCCGCAGGCAGACATTCTTTTAGTACCATCGCTATAGTGTATGCTTCTTCGCCTGTTGAGGTCGCTGAACTCCAAACCCGTATTTCGTTGTTCGCGATTATTCTCGGGTTATGTTTTAATATAAACTCCAGTTTGTCTTTGATAAATGTAAAATGGTTGTCTTCTCTGAAAAAATTAGTTTTATGGATTGTGATCTCATCTACAAATCTTGACCAAATTCCGTTTTGTGTGCTCAAAAGCTTTTTGTAGTACTCATCATAGCTTGTTATGCTGTTTTCTCTCATTAATCTTGAGACTTTGCCCTGTAAAAGTTCTCTTTTTGCTTCTCCAAGATGAATACCGAGTTTTTCTTTTACAAGTATTCGGAATTTTTCAAATTGGGCGTCATTAAGTTTAGTCTTGTCGTTCATTGAACCTCTTTCGCTTTCAAGCTTTTGAAGGATTTTGCGAAAGCGGCTTAGCCGCTTTCGCTACCCTGGTTTGACTTAAAATCCTGAGTTGTCGTCTTCGAGCGGAATGACGTCCTCGGGGTTTACCACTTTTGTGTCTTTTTTAGGTTGTGGTTTATTTGCTGTAGTTATTCTCCTGTTTTGAGTTTGTACAGCTCTTTGATTGTGAGATTTATTTGTTATTGCTGTTTTTGATGCTTCTTGAACTGCGTTTGCTCCGTTAACAAGAGCAACTAGAGAGCCGACAATTTCTTTCATAGTCTCAGCTTGTGCTGAGAGTTCTTCTGAAGCTGATGCACTTTCTTCTGCATTTGAAGCGTTGGATTGAATAACTTGTTCCATCTGAGAAATTGCTTTATTTATTTGTGCAATTCCTTGAGTTTGCTCCTGACTTGCTGCTGCAACTTCATCGAGTAAGTCGCTTACTTTTTGGGCTTGTTCATTGATTTCTGCCAGAGAATCGTTAACGCCTTTTGAAACAGTTACACCTTGTTCTGAAAGTTCAATGTTGCTCTCGATGATTTCAGCAGTGTCTTTAGCTGCTTGAGCGCTTCTTTGAGCAAGGTTTCTTACCTCTTCAGCCACAACTGCGAACCCTTGACCTGCTTCGCCTGCTCTTGCTGCTTCTACCGCTGCGTTTAGTGCAAGAATATTTGTCTGGAACGCTATTTCATCAATTACTTTAATGATCTTAGAAATCTGGTCACTGGATTTTTTGATTTCTTCCATAGATTTCATCATATTTTGCATTTCGTTGTTGCCTTTTACAGACGAATCTTTTGTCTGTTTTGCAAGCAGTGCAGCTTGTTTTGTGTTTTC
>CAZVHD010000252.1:0-2676 GCA_964626765.1 uncultured Christensenella sp. | reverse complement strand
CGGGTTGTCAAGCTGTATGGAAAGAAATATAGCGATATGGACCAAAAACTGCCAGATCCCATTCTTGAAGAATTTGCAAGGCTCAATAAGAGAATTTCCAAATTGGAAGATGAGTGTGGAATCTTATCTTGCAAATATTCCATCTCTAATGAGTATGACGAAAATAACAAAATAGACGATGAAGGCAACGAGGAAAAATAATGTTAAAGATTTACAACACACTTACCAGAAAAAAAGAAGAGTTCAGCCCCATAAAAGATAAACTTGTTTCCATGTATTCTTGCGGTCCCACCGTATATAACTATGCCCATATTGGGAATTTGCGCACTTATATATTCACCGACCTCATAAGGCGGGTATTGCAATACAACGGATACAAAATTAAAGGTGTTATGAACATTACCGATGTTGGACACCTTATGGAAGACAGCGACGATGGCGAGGATAAAATGGTAAAGGCCAGCAAAGAGCAGAAAAAAACGCCTCTTGAAATCGCCGATCATTATACAAAAGTCTTTTTTGAAGATTTGGAAAAGCTCCATATCCAAAAGCCGGAAATCATCTCCAAAGCCACCGACCATATAAATGATATGATTGAATATGTTCAGGCCCTCGAAAAAGAAGGCTATGCTTATGAAACTTCGGACGGAATATATTTTGATATCTCGAAGTTTGCGGACTACGGAAAATTATCGGGTATAAATCTAGACGAGCAAAAAGCAGGCGCAAGAGTAGAAGTAAACAGCGAAAAAAGAAATCCTGCTGACTTTGCCCTTTGGAAAAAAGCCGAACCCGGGCACATAATGCAATGGAAAAGCCCTTGGGGCATGGGATATCCTGGCTGGCACATAGAATGCAGTGTTATGAGTCAAAAATATTTGGGACCCTATTTCGACATTCATAGCGGCGGCGTGGACCACATCCCCATTCATCACGAAAACGAAATCGCGCAAAATGAGGCTCTGACAAAAAAGAAATCGGTAAAGTATTGGATGCACGGAGAATTTATGCTTGTGAACAACGGGAAAATGAGCAAAAGTTTAGGAAATGTATATACCATAAGCCAGCTTGAGGAAAAAGGCTTTTCGGCTTTGGACTTCCGCTTTTTCTGCCTTAATGCCCATTATCGCAAAAAACTTAATTTCACTTTTGACTCTCTTCAGGCCGCCAAGGTCTCCAGAGAAAGACTTCTTGCTAGCTTATATCAACATAAAATTTCTAAAACTCTAACCGATAAACAAAAAATAGACAATTACCGCTCTCAGTTTTTGAAAGCCATCAATGACGATATAAATATTCCTCTTGCCTTGGGCGTTTTGTTTACCATGATAAAAGAAGACAAAAGCCATGATATCTATGCCCTGGCTTTAGATTTTGACAAGGTCTTTGCCTTAAGCTTGGATAAAGTAGCTCCATTCGCTCAATCAAAGTCCGATGTCCCCGAGGAAATCAAGGATTTAATAGAACTTAGAAAACAAGCTAAAAAAGCCAGAGATTTTACCCTTGCTGACAGCTTAAGAGACCAAATCCTTCAAAAAGGTTATTCCATCAAAGACACAAGAGAAGGGGTTGTTGTCTCCAAAATAGATAGTTGATTTTTTCTCTTTGTTTTCCCTTTCTTCAGTGTCAGAAGAGCTTTTTCTTCTGACAATCTTTCCTTTTTGCGCCAAATAGGTGTTCGTCCTTATTTTGGTGGATGATATAAGCCTAGAGCCCTTATAAACATCTTTATAGGCATTGCTGACCAGCCCGTTTTTGGGCGGAGCTAGTACTCTAAATTGCTCTTCTTCCTCCCAATCTATGTCCTCTTTTTCTACTTCGTCATATTCATTACAATAGATTATTTTTATTATTTCATTGCGAAGTTCAATTCTCTCTTGCATTTCATAACCATAGATAATTATAAAGAGGCTATCCTCTTTTGTATACGCTTTTATAAAAACATCATATTCGCTGTTGTTTTTTAGCGTCAAATCCGTTCTACTACTAACCATAGCGTCCATTGACGGCGGAACATAAGATACTTTTAATGAATGGCTTGTAGCGTTTACTACTTCTAATCCAGCTCTCATCCATGCGTTAAAAAGAGTTGTTGACACCTGACAGACTCCTCCTCCCACTCCTTCTACAAAAACACCACCGCTTATTATTCTAGACTCCAAAAAACCATTCGCTATAGTTCTGGGCCCTACCACATCGTTAAATGAAATAACTTGTTGAGAGGCGACTTGCAGACCGTTTAATCTGTTTGTTGCGACCTTAATATTGTGTTTTCTGTTTTGGGAAGATGTCTTAAATGAAGTGGAAAATTCTCCTCTTTGCTTACACCTTTTTTCCAAATGGTGTTTTGTTATGCTCTGAGGTATTTTCTCGGTAGGAAGTTCTATCTGTGTTTCTTTTCCAAGATTTCTGTATAGGTTCTCGATAAGCTCATTACGGTTGACCATAATGCCGTTTATCCCTTCTATAATTTCAAATTCTGCTTTTTCTTTATCCCATAAAAGCTGACTGTCAATACTGTCGTATTCCACTTGATTTATTATAAAATCAAGGTCTGATTGTATCCTTTCATTTATGCAGTTGAAGTTTTTTACATGGTCATTGTCTTTGTTTGATTTATAAAACTTATAAAAATCTCCTTTGTTTTTGAATATAACATTCATAAGCGTTGATGTC
>CAZVHD010000251.1:0-2680 GCA_964626765.1 uncultured Christensenella sp. | reverse complement strand
GATCCATTGTTTAATCTAAGATCCCCTATTTCCCCAGTAAAATAATTAAGTGAATTAATAGTCAAAACCGCCTCTTCTTCCCATTTTTCATAATTGGTGTTTTCTCCCAAATCAACATAGCTATAAAGATAATATGTTCCAGAATTCTCGGCTCCGTTAAACTCTTGTTCATAGGTTTGACTTCCATCGTTATTATAATAATATTTTATAGCGGCTGAACCATCCGTTCCCAATAAGTCAACACTATTCAAAGGCGTATCGCTGTACATATCCACATAACTTGCATAGGCGTATTTTTTTGTCATGTCATATTTGAAGCTGTTACCGTTAAAGAAAAGCTCATTTAGTCCACCCTCGCCAAATTCCGCCTTTTGGATGATGAGCTCGGATGTTTTTATCCATCCTTCATAATTGCCTTGCGTATCCGCGTCAATCTCGGCTGTCACTGTATAAATGCCGGCATCTCTAGCGCCGTCAAATTCTCCCATATCATCAGCTGAATCTTCAGGGTTTAATTTATAAGAATAGGTATATGTGACGAATATATCAAGCTGTCCGCCCGCCAGAGTATAGTTTAATATTCCCGGCAAAGAGTCTTCCCACTCATTTGTATCGCTTACGCCAAGGTAATATTTGTTGGTATCATAAATTAAAGTATGTTCCTTAAGATAAAGTTCGCCCAGATGCCCTTGGGTGTCTTCAAATTTGAGTTTCTCTATATCCAATTGGGCAAAGCCCTGCCATCCTTCGTAGTTGACAGTGCCTGCAATCTCAGCTTTTATATAATATACTCCCGCATCTGTAACTCCGTCAAATGAGTCGGTATAAATTTCACTTGCATCGGTATTATATTTATAATCCACAGGTATAAGCAGATTTCCGTTGCATCTAGTTAATGAAGTTATATCCTCATCTGTGGGCTCATCATTTGGATTTACTGCGGTATAGTGCGTTGATTTATCATAGACTATGGTATCGCTGTTTATGAATAGTTCTCCCAAATGTCCTTCTATGTTGTTGAATGTAAGCTGTTCGATTGTTATCGTAGCTGTTTCTGACCAGCCTTCATTGTTTGTTCCCTCGGCAATTTGGGCTGTTACCTCATAGACCCCGGCATCATCCGTTCCATTGAAGGCGCCCATATAAACACTGTTATAACTATATTCATAGCTTACCGCCAAAGAAAGAGCCACATCTTCATAATCCAAGGAGGTAATATGACTATTTAACCATTCCTCAGTTGTGTTCACTCCTACATAATGCGTATCGGTGTCATAAGGTCTTGTTGTTCCCGTTAAGAAAAGTTGTCCCAAATGATTTTCATCGTCAATAAAGTCTACTTTTAGTATTTCTAGTAAGCCATAATCTTCCCAATTGTCATAATTCTGCCCGATTGATGAAGAGGATATATCAAGATACGCATGTATATAGTATTCTCCGGCATTTGTAGCACCATTGAATTGTGTTTCATAGAGGCCTCCATTGTCTGTGTTATAGTAGTATTTTATATCAGCGTTGCCGTCCCCTGATAATAACGGTATTTCTTGCACAAGCTCATCCACATGTTCCCCATAATTATTTGTAACTCCTAAATAATGAGTCAGTGAATCATATACCAAATTCACTTCTTCGGCAAGATACATCTCATCAAGATGTCCACTCTCTCCGCTAAAGCTCACTTTTTCTATGATAACAGTACCATTAAGTATAATATCCTCATAGTTTTCATTTGTATCCTGAATTAAAGCGGTTAAGCCGTATTCCCCATAATTTTTGGCGCCCGTGAAATCATTGCCATCATAGACATAAGTGATTTCTGCAGTATCTCCCAAAGATATCCCATCGGATAAAGACATTCCTTGAGGTCTTATCTCAAGAGCAAATACCGCATCTTCATAAGGTGTCGCGTCGGTCATTCCTTCTGTGTTTACATTGAAAAACCATGTGTTTGTATCATAAATTCTTGTATGTGTGCTTTCCTCATCCTCTATGAAATAGAAATCCACATCGGTTTCTTCGCCGTCTACTCTCGCCCACATTTGAGCTTTTTCAATTATGAGTGTGGCTGTCTCAACAAAGTCGTAATAATTGTCATTTTGTATAGATGCGACTATTTCATATTCTCCGGCGTTTGTCGCCCCCTCAAAATCAACCTCGCCAATCTGATAATCCACATTTGCTGTATCAACATAAGAGATATTTGTAGATGGATTTATATCAATTGACGACATCGGTTCATCTCTCAATATACTTTGAGTGTTGTCAGCATTCAAGATTGATAGGTAATATTTTTCCCCGTCATATATCCCGCTGTCATCTTCAAAGCTTAAATCGTACATTTGGGCCTTATCAATAAACAGTTGCGCTCCCTTTGTTGATGATTCATAGTTTATGTTATAATCCGGTTGGTCGTCCTCGTTCATGTATGCAGTTAAATAATATAAATCCGCATTAAGGGCAGATACGCCCTCATTGTCTTCAACATGCAAATCTTGACTTGAGCCTGAATCGGAAAGAGCGGTATATCTAATGTTTATTGTCTCACCGAATTGAGTTGTATTGGACGAAGTTGATATGCTCTTCATGGTACCGTCATATACCGTATCTTCATCGTCAAAACTAATGCCTGTAATTTGGGCTTTTGCCACAATCATAGTAGCGGACAACTCCTCTTGGTTAT
>CAZVHD010000250.1:0-2709 GCA_964626765.1 uncultured Christensenella sp. | reverse complement strand
GAATTCGTTTTGTCAGGTACTTGAAAATATTCATAGTCCAAAATATTGATAAGTAAATGTTATTGTTTCGGGTGTTCCCTCAGCTGATGCTTTAAAGTTGTGATGATATACATAACTGCCGTCAGAAGTATAGTTTATTACAGGTTCCCATTCTATATCTCCAACATAAGTTTCACTTTGCATTTGTCCGGTATTAATATCTTAACCTTGACGATAATACTCCCAATCCAAACTATTGTAAGTAATTGTATACGGAACCACTTCAAACGGGATATTGGTTCCGCTGTTTAACAGGCTATAATTGTTTTCATTATCAAGGGTTACCGTAAGATTATATGAGCCAATATCAAAAGCGCTCAAAGAACCAAGATTTGTTGTGAAACTTATTGTATCTGTTGCCACTTTATTACTGAACGATAACTCAAGGTCATCTATTATTATATCTCTTGCTTTGTATTCTACCGCTGAATTCTCAATAACTGCGGTAATATCGCGTGGGTTGATTGTCCACTGTGTTGTTGTAGATACAGGTAAAACATAGTTCGTATTATCAATTTCTGTAGCAGTCGCAGTATAAGTATCTGCATTAACGGCAATATTTCCACTTAAAATAATACTTGCGCTGTCTCCGGAAACAATCCCTGTAGGAGTTGCGGAAACTGTATGTTCAGAGCCGTCATAAACTACCGATAAAGTACTGCTTTCATTCAATGACCAATCAATTCCCACGGTTTTTGCGTTAATTTTCCAGCTTGAAGACAAGTTAGTTGAAGGCAAACTATAGTTACTGTCATTAACATTTGTAACTTCCGCAATATAATCGGTTATACTTGCATTTTTTGCAGTAAACAACTTATTATAACTATAGATTGATGTTCCGCTGGATACGGTTTCAAAAGTACTAGTTCCGTATGAAGGAACCGTTCCCGTTGTATAAACAGTAAATGTCAATTCGTCTCCGCTAATTATATTATCAAAAGTAGCAATTATACCGTGAGCTTTTTTATCGTAAATCCATTCTCCGCTTGAAGGCGCGCCGTTTGTATCATCATACGACCAACTAATGTTAAGTTCCCTTTTATTTATTTTCCAATCATCATTTAACCCGCTTCCCGGCAAACGATAATTTCCTCCTGGATTTAGGGATATGCTTTCTATATTTGCATTATAGGATGTAGATTTATAATTTACTGAAAGAAATTTATAACTTACATTTTGCAAATCTATTGAGTCTTCACTAT
Organism: uncultured Christensenella sp.; assembly: GCA_964626765.1. Lineage (GTDB taxonomy): Bacteria > Bacillota > Clostridia > Christensenellales > DTU072 > DTU072. The sequence continues at coordinate 1,468 of CAZVHD010000250.1, read as the reverse complement.
ATGTTGAACCTGGTATTTTTGATGGTGTATTGCTTCCGTTAAAGGAATAACCCAATTCAATACTTGCTGCATCATTTGTTAAAATGTTACTGACAGTCAAACTAAGCCCGTGTTCTTTACCATCATAAGTCCATTCCCCGTTTGAATGAGGACCGTTTGTTGTATCATAATCCCAAACTAACTCAAGTACTCTTCTTGAAATATTAAATGTATTTGTTCCCGAAGAAGTTATTTTATAATTAGATACTGCCGCATATGACGGATTAGGATGAGATGCAGTTGCAATAACGCCCGCTATTCCGGATATTGAAGCGCTGAAGTTATCCGCATTCACTGAAGTGAATGTATAACTTCCGTTTATTGTTTCTGTTAAAGATATATTCGTACTTTCATAACTGTTTGATGCGGAAGGATAAATAAATTCAACCCTTTCCTCGCTTACAATTCCGGAAATCATAAGCTCCAGTCCTTGCGATGTTCCGTCATAAATTCCACTGTTTGAGGAAAGAACACTCCATGAAAGATCTATGGTTGCCTTATTTATTGTCCAATCTCCGCTGTTTGAGGATATTGAATAGTTTTCGTTCCCGTTATTATATGAATCAATACTGTCTACGCTTGCAGTATATTCTCCTGCCGCAACAGCTTCAAAAGACTGATTTAATTCTCCGCTTGTTCCGTTATATTCAAGTGTGCTTGTTCCGTTTGCAGGCAAAATCCCCGTTGTCGTAACAATAAATCTTATATTATCTTCAGGTACTATCCCTGTTATACTCAGATTAATTCCATGCAACAAGGAATCATAAGTATAACTTCCTGTCGACCAGCTTACCGTAAGAAGTTTTGGTGTTATATACCAATCTGTACTTAAAGTTCCGCTCAACTCATAATCATCATTGTCTATTGAATGAATCTCTGCTAAATAAGAGCCGTTGTTGGTTGCAAAGTTTGTTATATCTCCATTGTTTTCATAGGTTATATTTATGGTATCTCCTGAGATTCTGTTTGTTATCGTTGCATTAACGGTTTTAACCGTGCTGTCATATTCAAAAGATGTTGCGCCCCAATCAATATCTTCGGCTGCAATAATTCTTGGGGATACCTGCCAAACCTTTTCTGAATAATCCACATCGCCTGAAAAAGCATAATTATCGCTGTTTGCGGCAGAAAGCGTTGCAACAGCAGTATATGTTCCCGCATCTATTTTTTCATTATCCGTATAATTTACAGATATACTGTCACCTGATACATAATTACCTACTTCAGCAATAACTGTGTGAGTTGTTGAATCATACCTTATGTCCGCGCTATCAACAAGAGTGACGCCATAATACCAGTCTACGGTTAAAATCCTTTTTATAATATTCCAGACCTGAGAAACTGTGGAAGGCAATTTATAATTTTTATTGCTTACCGATGAAACTGAAACTGTGTATTGGTCAGCGTCAATTCCGGTATGTCCGGCATA
>CAZVHD010000249.1:0-2768 GCA_964626765.1 uncultured Christensenella sp. | reverse complement strand
CGATTATCGTTTCCGATAAGGATATAATAATTATCACACCTGTTGCGAGGGCTATATAAACGGAGTATTCGGGCTTGACATTTTTTATGGTGACAACCATTATCATTCCAATAAAACCTATCGCTATGTACTTAAAAATATCCATTTGTCTTTAATAAAGTCTGAATATAGCTCTTAATGTATCAAACAAGCCCCCTATCATTTCAATTACCATAAGTAAAACAATAACAAGCCCCGCAAGCGTAACTAAAGTAGCAATTTCCTTTTTTTCACTTTTTTCAAGTATGTTGTTAATCACCGCTGTTATTATGCCCACACCTGCTATTTTGAAGATAATGTCAATATTCATATGCCCCTTTCTCCTACAATATTACAATCATTATTCCCAGCCCCAAAAGCGGAGCCAGTTTTTTGGCAAGATTTCCTTTTGTGCGCATGTCTTTTTCTAATTCCTGTGTTATTTTATTAACTTTATGCTTGTAGTCTTCTATATATGCTTTATGTCCTGCCATATCAAGTCTTGTTATGTCCCTTATAAACGATAAAATTAAAGTTTTTTCGTTTTCGCTTAGGAAATTTATATTTATACTTTGATTATCCGCTGTTTGCGGATTTTCAATTGTTTTTAAGGCTTTAGACAGCTTGGATGGATAGTTCTTGTGATATTTTTCTATTACATTTGGCATACTCGTTTTCAAATAGCTTATTTCAGTAAGAGTGAAGTTTATAAAAGACAAGAAGTCTTTTATGGTTGTGAGTTTGCATTTGTAGAAGTTATCTATGCCATATCCTCCATAACAACACGCTATAAGAATAAGAACACCAGCCAAAAAATTCATACTTGTTTCCTTATAATAGATTTTATGCTTCCCACCTCAGGATTAGACGAAAGGGTTATGAAGTTATCAAAATACTGTTCTATACCAAGCCCCATCGCCTTTACTTTTTCAAAGCTGTCAGAATGAATGCCCGCAAGAATTTTAACTCCTGCGCCTACCGTCTTTTGAACCACTTCCATATCTCTTTTTCCAAATATCTCATCGCACACAATAATACTTGGGCTAAGAGCTCTTATCGCCCCCTCAAAACATAGATGCTTTTGCGCCCCTTGGATTATATCCGACATTCTTCCTATGTCCAATTTCCTTGACAAACCGCTAAATTCATACCTTTCATCAATCACCAAGACATCATTTAATCTTGCAAGAACCCTGCAAATATCCCTTATAAGCGTTGTTTTTCCACAACCTGGCGGAGCGATTATCAAAGTGTTTTGAAAATTTGAGTACAAGAAATCAACTTTTTTGCTACAACCTTTTATTTCATGGGGTATTCTTATGCACAGTGAAGATATTTTTTTGAAAGTGTTCAACTCTCCGTTTTTTAAGGATGCCTGCCCTCCTACTCCAATTCTTACTCCGTCCTTATAATATATAAAACCCCTTTTCAATTCGTCTTCATAAGCGTACATTGAAAAATTCGTTGCAATGTCCATAATAGATGTTAACAGACTTTCGTCTGCAACAATATCGGTAACAACCTTTCCACGAATGTTTTTCAGCACGATATTTTTTTCCAGTCTGATTCTTATCTCAGTCAAACAGGATATGTCAACAAAAGATATTATCCTTTTGTAAAGTTCTTTGCCTAGCAGTTTTTCCATAAAAAAAAGCCCTTAACTATATAATATAGTTGAGGGCTTATGTATTTATGATTTTGATTGTAGTGTTATACTCTGGACATATACTCCCCACCGTTTCTGGTGTCGACTCTTATTTTGTCGCCCTTATTTATGAACAAGGGAACTTGGATATTAAAGCCGGTTTCAAGCGTTGCTTGTTTTGAACCTGGTTGAGCTGTTGCTCCGGGAATGCCCGGTTCACAATCCACAACTTCAAGTTCCACAAAGTTTTCCGGTGTTACAGAAAACGCATTGCCTCTAAAGAAAGCTACTTCACATGTCATATTTTCTTTAATAAACTTTAATGAATCGGCTACCATATCCTTTGATATGGGTATCATATCGTAGGTTTCTCCGTCCATAAAGTAATATAAATCACCGTCGTTATAGCTGTATTCCATTTTCTTTCTCTCGATATGAGCAGTCTCAAACTTTTCATTGGGGTTAAAAGTTTTCTCAAGAATACTGCCTGTCATTACATTCTTTATTTTTGTTCTGACAAAGGCTGCTCCTTTTCCGGGTTTTACATGCTGAAAATCAACTATAACCTGTACTGAATCATCCATAACAAAAGTTATCCCTTTTCTAAAATCTCCTGCGGAAACAAATCCCATTGTATTATCCTCCAACGCGTTTTTTTATTCTATTTCTTTTTTCAAGTAAAAATGCTTTAACTAAATTATTATCAATTGTTTTGGGCTTTTTGTCAAGTTAATAACCCCTTCTTTCTTAAAAACTATCATATCTTCTATTCTCACTCCGAATTTATTAGCAAAATAAAGCCCTGGCTCAATTGTAACGACCATATTTTCTTTTAAGGTCTCATTGCTTTTGGGGGATAAAGTCGGAAGTTCGTGAACATCTGTTCCCAGACCATGCCCTAATGAGTGCAAAAAGAACTTATCCACACCGTTCTTTATGAAAAAGTCATTTGCGCAATGGTATAGCTCGCTTGCCTTTATTCCGATTTTTGAGTTTTTAAGGGCAATTTCCTGAGCTTCATAAACTAAATTGTAAATTCTCTTTTTTTCACTTTCTATTTCACCAAAGGCTATTGTTCTTGTCATATCTGATGAAAGGCCTTTAT
>CAZVHD010000248.1:0-2772 GCA_964626765.1 uncultured Christensenella sp. | reverse complement strand
AATGGAATAGCCTTGGAGCGGGGGAATATATACTGTTACAGAAACAAGCACTATGCTCTTACAACAGCCATTGCTTGTGGAGTTGATATGTGCGGAGCGCAGGCTCACATTTGGACTGCGAATATTGCACCTGATTTGGCAGTTTATACAACACATCCCGCAAGAGATGATAGCAATCCAGAAAAACATGGAGCGTCTCCCGGTTATTGGGTGGGAAATGGCAGACAGCCAATGAGCGTTCAGCACAAAAATATCAATCTTACGATTTATAAAATGCCCCTTAAAAAAAGGTTGTTGGAATTTCATATAGCTAGTCTTACTCATGTATATATGCCCAAAGAAAAATTTGATACATTGACGCTAGATAAAAACTATGTTTTTGGTCAAAGGGGCAAAGCTCTTATCGCCATAATAGCTAACGGTAATATGAGCTACCGTCCTTTTGACGAATATGCGGCGGCTTTGCTTGCCCAGCACGATTCTCAAGTTGAAAAGCTAGAGGAAGTCAGGTTGCAAAAGGAGTTTGACCTTGTCAGAGAGGGCGGAGGATATCACACTTATGTCACTGAGCTTTCCGATACCGACAATGAGAGCTTTGATGAATTTGTTAAAAGGATTAAAGAAAACCTTCACGAAAGTCAAGAAGGACAGCTAAAATATGTCACAAAGGGTCAGACAATTTATGCCGATTATGACAAAACCTTTACCGTTGACGGAAAAAGTCAACCCTTGGAGTATGGGAGATATGAAAGCGATTATTGCAAGGCACGAAGAAAACCTGATAGAATTGAGATAGAATACCTTAACAGCAAACTGATACTTGACTATGAAAATAACATAAGAGAGGAATTGAGAAAATGAAAATAGGGCTTCAGCTTTTTACAGTAAGAAAACAAGCGCAAAAAGACCTTTATAATACTTTAAGCGATATCAGCCAAATGGGGATTAGGTACATTGAGGCGGCGCGGATTGATTTTGACCAGACTAACGCAGAAATTTTCCTAAAGGCTAACGCTGATTTTGGCATTGAGGTTGTTTCAACTCAAATAAAATTCAAAAAGCTTAAAGAGGATTTTGATAAGGTTTTACAATTTCATAAAAAAACCAATTGCAAAAATGCTGTGATATCCGTACTTCCCACAAAAAGCATAGTGGGAAGCAAAGAAGAGCTTTTGAATTTTTGCAAAGAAGCCAATGAACTAGGGAAAAAATATAGAGCCGAGAAAATAGAATTATGTTTTCATCACCATGATTTTGAGTTTTTGCAAAGAGATTATGGCATGCAAATTGATATTTTAGAAAAAAATCTGGAGACAGCCTTCATCATTGACACCTATTGGGCGGCGAAAGGCGGTATACCCGCTGACAAGCTCACAGACAAGTTGAAAAAAGTCAAGGGGTATCATCTCAGGGATTATGGACTTTGCGGTGTTATGAGAAAGGCAAAGGATTTTGCATTGGGTGACGGCGTCATAGATTTTAAATCCATTATTGAAAAGGGAGAAAATCAAAATGTGGAATACGCGGTTATTGAGCAGAATACAAAAACCCCATTTGATGAGCTCAAAAAGAGCGTGGAACATATCAAAACATTGGGATTTGGAGACTTATTAAAATAGATTTTGGGAGGTATGACAATGTCATGCGATAATAATATAAAATGCCCTTGTACCTATCCCTGTTCTAGGAAGGGAAAATGTTGCGAATGTGTGCAATATCATTTGAGAAACAATCAGTTTCCGGCATGCTTTTTTTCAAAAAAAGCGGAAGCCACTTTTGACAGAAGTTTTGAGGCTTTAGTAAAGGATAGAAAAGGTTAAAACTCATTCATAAACCATCTATATTTTTTGGGTACAAACTGATTTTGAAGTTTGGTGTTTTGGCGATTATCTATGGAAACATTTTGGTTATACTCTTTCCATAGCTCGCTGAACAGCGCTTCGTTTTGACCAAGTTCTATATTTATAGAATTGTGAGCTAACAAGAAATGTATCTTTTTTCCGTCATAAAAAGCCAGTTTTTTTCGTTTGATGTCATGTAAAATGAAAGGTTGTATATTAAATCTTGACTTAAAATGACCAATTATAAGCTCAAGGATATCATGGTCAGAAGAAAAACAGGCATAAAATACGCCGTTTTTCAATTCCTTAAACCGAATAAAACCATACATGCGGTGTTGTTCGTGTCTTACCTTTTTCAGTAAATCATTGAATGCGATGACAACGGGATTGTGGTACATATCAAAGGCTTGTTTGCCCTTTTCAAAGGCAAGTTTCAAAAATTCAAAAATCTTTTGTTCCTTTTCTTTATCGCAGTTGCGGTAGGCGTCGCATACCTCTTTATATCCGCTATTATTTATCTTTTTGATTATGCCTTGTCTTACTTTATTTGCTTTGTCGGGGCAGGTATTAATTATTATTTTATTGTCAAGCATAGTGACTTTGTCGGGATCGGAGGTGATAACTTTTGCCTCTTTGTGGTGGTAATAGTATTCATATACCGCCGTGAGAAGACCGGCAAGATTGTTTTCTGCAATCAATATTGTCATTAAAAATCCCCCGTTTTGGCGTTTTGGACGCTGTCAAACAAACTGGTTTGTATACAACTTTGAGATTGATTTGATAATCTCAAATCGTCGTGGCCTCCCAGTTTTTTTCTTATGTTTTCAGGGTTTTTGAGTTCTCCATAGAATTTCCCGTTTGCGGTTATGAAATATTTTGCTCTTTTCAAAACAACTCTCATCCGTCTCAAACTCTCCCAATCAAGTATGTG
>CAZVHD010000247.1:0-2786 GCA_964626765.1 uncultured Christensenella sp. | reverse complement strand
TATTATGGCGGGATTATCTTCGCCCGATATGACGCTTCCCATTCAATACGCCCTGACATATCCGCAAAGAAAAGTAACCCCAGTAAAACCTCTTGATTTGACACAGATTAAAAAACTAAACTTTGGTGTTATAGACGAAGAAAAATTCCCTTGCGTTAATATTGCAAAGAAAGTTTTCAAGATGGGAGAGGTTGCCGGGGCGATTATGAACGCATCCAATGAGGCAGCAGTAAACGCCTATTTAGGTGACAAAATTGGCTTTTATGATATCCCAAAACTTATAACCCAAGCTATTGACAGGTTTTATTTTGATGGATATTTTAATAATATAGAAAAAGTGTATAGTATTCATAAGGATGCTTATGAATATACTTGTAAGAGAATAAATACAGGAGAATATAAATGACCCCATTTTTAAGCGCTACATTCGGTTCGGTGATGTCTACGATAGGATATATCTTTATAGCAATAGGCGCCCTTATGTTTATGGTTATAGTTCATGAGCTGGGGCATTATCTTGCGGGAAAATTATTTAAGTTCAAAATACTTGAATTCGCCATTGGCTTTGGACCTCCTATTTTCAAAAGAAAGAGCAAAAAAACAGGAGAAGTCTTTTCCATCAGACCATTTCCCTTGGGTGGATTTTGTCAATTTGAATCTCAGGACGAGGACAGCGCCTCTCCAACTGCTTTTAATAATCAAGCTCCATGGAAAAGGCTCATTGTATTATTTTCGGGCGCGTTTTTCAACTTTTTATCGGCGCTTATTATTATAACTATGATATTTACATTTTATGGTCAATTGCTTCCGCAAATAGACACCATATATGAGGAGTCCTCGATAGCCGAAGAAGGTCTTTTGCAAGAAGGGGATGTTATCATGAAGGTTAACAACCGTCAGGTGAATATTCTTATGGTTGACGACTTGCAAAACGCTATGTCAAGAATTGAGGATGAGGGCACTTTTACTGTTTTAAGAGACAAAGAAATCATAGAAATACCGGTATCAAAAAGTCAAATATTGATTAGGGATGTGGACGGAAATATAGTTGAAGATGAATTTGGCGAACCTGAGACAAGATACGCTTTTGGATTTACATCAATGATAACTCCTGTGAAATTAAATTTTTTCAGAGCCTTTTCAAGGTCATTTTCATATGGATTTTATGTAGTTTATAAGATTTTGTGGCTGTTGGGACAGCTGATAACCGGAGGATTGAAGTTCTCAGAATCTGCAGGCGGACCAATTACAATAATAACAGTTATGAGTGACGCAACCCGAGCAGGGTTCGGCTCTTTGGCCTATGTTATTAGCCTACTTTCCGCTAATCTTGCGGTTATGAATCTTTTGCCATTACCCGCTTTGGATGGGTCCAGAATGGTATTTACTACAATTGAATGGATAAGAGGCAAGCCTATAAGCAGAAAAATTGAAGGCTTTATACATTTTGCTGGGATAATCATTCTATTCGCTTTTGCAATCTTTGCCGATGTGTTACAATTATTCACATAGCAGAGGTGATTAACTCATGAAAAAAACCGTATTTGTAAAAGATGTAGCGATCGGCGGAAAAAATCCCGTTGTTATTCAGTCAATGACAAATACAAAAACCGAGGACACTTTGGCTACAATAAAACAGGTCAAAGAGCTTAATCGCGCCGGGGCGGAAATTGTCAGGGTATCTGTTCCCAACAGTCAAAGTCTAAAAACGATACAAGAGCTGTCCAAAGGTTCAATTCCTATCGTAGCGGATATTCATTTTGACTATAAACTTGCAATAAAATCAGTTGAATACGGAGCCCATAAAATAAGAATAAACCCATCGAACATACCGAGTTACGGTATTGTTGAAATCGTAAAACACTGCAAAGAGAAAAACATTCCCATAAGGGTTGGAGTTAATAAGGGTTCAATAAAAGAAAACGATATAACAGCTCAAAAACTAGCGGACATCGCTTTGAAAAACGCCAAAATAATTGAGGATGCAGGTTATGATAATCTTGTTTTGGCGGTTAAGACCTCAAATGTTATAGAGACTATTCAAAGTTATCGCATTTTGGATAAATTGTGTGACTATCCTTTGCATATAGGCCTCACCGAAGCGGGAACAGTCAAAAATGGGATAATAAAGTCAGCTGTCGCAATAGGAAGCCTTATTGCTGATAACATAGGCGACACCATAAGAGTGTCTTTGTCAGGAGACCCCATAAAAGAGGTAACAGCCGCCAAAGATATTTTGAAGGCGGCAGGAAGAGACAAAAACTTTGTGGAAGTTGTGGCATGCCCAACTTGCGCTAGAAGCAATATAGATGTTGAAAAGATAGCATGTGAACTTGAAAACATAACACAAGGCATAAAAAAACCTTTGAAAATAGCCGTCATGGGCTGTGTCGTAAACGGTATTGGAGAGTCAAAAGGGGCTGACTTCGGCGTTGCGGGCGGGGAGGACAAGTCCTCTTTATTTTTGAACGGAAAAATTATTAAAACTGTGGATAATGAAAAGATTTTGTCAGAACTTTTGAAAATGACAAAGGAGTTTGTGTCATGAATGAACTTTTATTTATGGAAAAACTTCTGGAAAAGCTTGAGGAAGAAGAGAAAATAATAAAGCTAAGTTCCGCTCAGTTAAGAAAAGAAAGCCACCTTGATTTACTTTTTATTGTGGAAAGTTCCAATTATAACAAGTACTTGAGGGAGGAGCTAAAAAAGAAAATATACGCCATAACCAAAGAGATTGTTCCGGATATATTTACTGTGAATATAAATTACAAACCAACCATCACTGA
>CAZVHD010000246.1:0-2802 GCA_964626765.1 uncultured Christensenella sp. | reverse complement strand
GCGTAGAAAGCATAGAGACAAGTGCGTTTCAGAATTGCGTTAACCTAGAAACCGTTAATATTCTTAGACCTTCATCATCTGGTATTACATCATTAGGTATAAACGCCTTTAACGGCACGGATTTACTAGCTATTTTAGTGCCAGATTTAGCAAGCCAAATGGCGTATATAGCTGCTAATAATTGGTCAGATTATAGCGCTAAAATTTTTGAGTATGATACAACACTTGGCTTGGACTATACCTTAATTAATGGTGACACGGCATATTCAGTTGGAGAGGGAACGACAACATCTGAAAACATAAAAATACCTGAGGTATACAATGGGTTACCCGTAACTGAAATAGGCAATTATGCTTTTTCCAACACCAATATAAATTGTATTAATATACCAAATAGTATAACTAGTATAGGGAATAATGCGTTTTCTGGCTGTACGAATTTATTAATAACATGGAATTACAACTCATTATATACGGCAGAAGATCTTTATCTTACCAATTATTTAAAATCGGTTAATTTTGATAATGTTACAGAAATAGCGGCAAATGCGTTTGAGCATTGTACAGGAATAACTGATATAACAATTTCTAATAATGTAACTAGTATAGGGTCTAATGCATTTAAAGGTTGTACTGGACTGACTAATATTGCAATCCCAAATAGTGTAACATGGATAGAAGATAATGTTTTTGAGGGCTGTACAGGAATTACAGATATAACTATCCCTGATAGCGTAATTTATATAGGGAATTATGCTTTGATGGATTGTACAGGATTAACACATATAACAATTCCAAACAGTGTATTAAATATGGGGGATTATTTATTATTCGGTTGTGATAACGTATCGCTTACATGGCATTATACTCAATCGACTGTAGCTTACGATTTAAGTATTCAAAATTATTTAACATCGGTAAATTTTGAAGGTGTTACTAGTATAGGAAATAACGCCTTTAGTCATTGTACAAAGTTAACTGAAATATCAATTCCAGATAGTGTGACAAGCATAGGACATTCAGCATTCTCCTATTGTACAGAATTATCTTATGTATCAATGGAAAATAGTATAATTAGTATAGGTTATAATGCATTTAGTAATTGTACTTCATTGACTGATATAACAATTTCTAATAGTGTAACAAACATTGAAAGCGCAGTTTTTCGGAATTGTGAAGGATTAACTGATATCATACTTCCAGACGGGATAATAAGTATAGAACCTTATACGTTCGAGAATTGTACGGGGTTAACTAATATAATAATTCCCGATAGCTTAACAAATATTTGGAATTTTGCATTTTATGGTTGCACAACTCTTAATAAAATAATCATAACCAACAGTGTAACATTTATAGGAAATAATGCTTTTCAAGGATGTTCAAATCTTACCATTTATGCTCAAGCGACAAATAAACCAAGCGGATGGGAAACTGATTGGAACAGTTCAAACTGTCCCGTTTATTGGAAAGAGCATGGGTATAATTCCTTTTTAATGTCTGGTTTTGGCTATACTACTGGCACCACATATTACTGGAATGGAAGGGTTGAGATGAGTGCAAATAGCTCTTATTGTTATAGATCTAGCAACGTCTATGCTTTTATAGGAGACACAAATATTACATTTAATGTAAGAACCAGTTCTTATAATAACTATATTTCCAAAATAACAGGCTCTCTTGATTTTGAGTTAAAGAATAGCTCAGGTAATGTATTACAGACTCACAATAGCTATGTAAGTGTTTCTGCATTTAATAATGTGTCTATTAGCAACGGCGGATTTACAATAAACACTGCAAATTTAGACAATGGTACTTATACCTTAACCTTGTCGAGTAGTTTTACAAGATTGTGGTGGTCGGATAGTCATACGAGAACATTTACTTTTGTGGTCGATAAATAGATTAACCTTTATAGGAGCCGCTTCTTTCATTTTAAAAAAGAGCGGCTCAATAAACCCCGACCTCAGCATTTTGTATGCAGAATAGTTTTTATAAAGCAGTAATAAGACGTTGCAAAACAGTTAAAATAGCTTAAAACCTTAAAAATCTTACATCAAATTTAACGCATTATCATTAATAAATTCCACACTTGTGTACTATTTTGTGTACCATTTCGGATTATGGAAATTTAGACGAATAAAATATAGCCATAAAAACAGCCCATTTCCTGACTTTATTGCAAGAAACGGGCTTGTTTTTGGAGCTGACAGCGAGAATTCGAACGTTTGATTCCGCTGACATTAATGTCAGCGAAAAGTTATCCGCTCTATATTTGTCTTTTTCGCCCTGACTTTGTTAAACGGACGCCGATGCAAAAATGCTATCGACGACCCTTTGCCTCGTCAGGACAAAAAATCCAATATATATAGCTACATATGAATAAAAGAATATGATATGAAATTTATGTACTGTTAGTCTTAATTTGTAAGGAAATGCTGAGGTCGCTCGTTCTTAACTTTCTACTAGATACAAAAAGCGGAAAGGGAGTCCTTTTAAATATAAGAGAAAACAATTTATTTTTTAGGCTTAATCTCGAGAAATAATACATGAAGAAAAATTATAAAAACCTTGATAGTAGCTGAAACTTAGATTTTTTTGATTTGGGAAAGAGAATAAGTTCTCGATAGTATTATTACATCGGGGTTTTATTCTCGAACCCAAATAGGAAAAGGCTATGTTTCAGCGTATAAAAAGTCCGCTTTTCTAATGAAAAGCGGAACTTAAAATGGAGCTGACAGCGAGAATCGAACTCGCGACGGCGGAGCAACTTTTCGCTTTTTGCTTGTTTTGCCAAAGACT
>CAZVHD010000245.1:0-2809 GCA_964626765.1 uncultured Christensenella sp. | reverse complement strand
TCCAATAACTTCCATGCCCTCTTCAGCTAAAACACAGGCAAGATGACTGCCAACAAATCCACAAATTCCAATTACTAGAGCTTTTGCCATAATAAATCCCCTCTCTCAGTTAATTTTTATATATAAAAAGGCCGTATAGTACAGCCTTTTTGTGGTAAATTATGATTGTTATTTCATTATTTTATAAAACATTTCCTCCAGCTTGCTTTTTCCAAAGAGTTTCGGAACAGGATAAAGCGGGTTTGCCTCCTTGTCCGCTCTTTTTACCATCAGGGGAATATCCTCTTTTTTTATCATATCAAGTTTTTCTGGTATTTGCATATATTTATTCATATCTTTTATGGCTTGGATAAAGTTCTTGCATTTTTGTTCGTCGTTTTCACCGTCTATGCCGGCAACCTCGGCAAGCCTAGCAAGGCTTTTATATATCGATTTGCCATATTCATCAAGAAAATAAGGAAGTATAACCGCATTCGCAAGACCATGGGGCGTATTATAAAAACCACCGAGAGTATGGGCTATGGCGTGAACATATCCGACATAAGCCCTTGTGAAAGCTATTCCTGCATAATAAGATGCAATCTGCATATTTTTTCTTGCCTCAAGGTCCTCAGGATTGTCATACGCCCTTTTGAGGTTGTCAAATATAAGGCTCACCGCCTTTTCCGCCATTTCCTTGGTTTCAGATGTGTTGCTCTTTCCTATGTATGCCTCGACAGCATGGGTCAGAGCGTCCATACCTGTTGTTGAGGTGATATATTTGGGTAACTTAACTGTAATTTTAGGGTCCAAAACTGCATATTTTGGAATTAAAGCAGGGTCGTTTATGGGGTACTTTTCGTGGGTATCGCTGTTTGTTATTACCGCTGCCAAAGTCGCTTCGCTTCCTGTTCCCGATGTGGTTGGTACCGCAAATATGGGAGGAGTGGACTTTAAGACCTTTAATACGCCTTTCATCTTTTGTACGGGTTTGTTGGGACGGGCTACTCTTGCCCCTATACCTTTTGCGCAGTCCATTGGAGAGCCTCCGCCAAAAGCTATGATAGCTTTGCAATCGTTCTCCTTGTAGACTGTCAAAGCCTCTTCAATATTGTCTATTGTGGGATTGGGAACGGTTTTGTAATAAACAGAGCATTTGATGTTTTCTTTTTTGAGCCCTTCTACAAGGGGGTTAATCAATCCTAGAGAGCTTATGCCCTTGTCTGTAACTAATAGAACGCTTTCTATGTTCTTTTCCTTAATGACTTTGGGAAGCGCCTCTATACCGCCTTCTATGAGTTCGGGCTTTCTCCAAGGTAGAAGCGGCATAATTAATTTGAAAGCTTTTTGATACGCTCTAGAATAAAACCTATGTAAAATATTCATATTTTTCTCTCCTTATTTTGATTTGTTACTATTATAATACTATTCATAATATTTATCAATGATAATTAAGGCAATAATGCATCGAATATACAAGTTTTAAGATTAAAAAAGCCTAATAATTCATTTTATTGTTGTGAGGCGTTTATGAAGTGTAGCCTTATGGGTTAATTGCATACTTCAGTCCTGTTTTTTCCAGATTTTTTCGCTATATAAAGGTTTTTGTCCGCTCTTTTGATAAAGTCCTTAAAGCTTTCATTTTTGAGTTGGCTTATGCCTGCGCTTAAGGTAACTTTTGTATTTAATAGTTTGATTTTATCAAAAAGCTTGTTTGTTAAAGTCTCTGCTTTTTTCAAATCACATCCCGGCAACACTAAAAGGAACTCATCCCCTCCGTATCTGCCTATATAATGGTTTTCTTCTGTGATTTCGATTATGATTTCTGACAATTGCTTAAGTAAAGTGTCGCCAATCATATGACCGTAGCTATCGTTTATTTCCTTAAAATTGTCCACATCAATCATAACAATAGACAGCTCGGTTTTAAGAATTTTTGTTTGTTCAACTTCTTTAATAAGCTTATTTAAGATTGTCTCATGATTATACAATCCTGTCATTGAATCACGATGAGCCAGTTTTTTAAGTTCTAAATTGTCGCAAAAAGTTCTATACTCGCTCTTAAAGCGCATATATGATATCAACCATGCTATTATATTAAAGAATATTGTGTTCGCAATAAGTACAAAAACAGCTGCCGTATCCGGCTGATAAAACGGTATTAACGCGCTGAACGCAGCCTGACCTGAAAGAATAATCACTGTTCTTTGGATAAATCCCAAATGAAAAAAGCTCGCCACCCCAACAACCGCCATAAGATACATATGAACAAAGTCAGCTTTGGTTTGAGCCTTCAAAGCCAGCGCAATCCCTAGGTACATAAGGGAAACAATATACGCATATTGAACAATATACGCTACATTTATATTGATTTTGTCAAACTTATTTTTTATAAATATAATTAGGGGAATCAAAATTATATTTGAAATCAAAAAATAAATTATTATTTTGTCATAATTAAAAAGTCTTGTGGGTAATAAAACTATAATGAATTCTAAAACAAAAACAATAATAGATAAATATACCATTCTATTATAGTTTTCTCTTGTAATCTCTCGCCTGAATTTATTGTTTTGTGATTGTGTAAGGCGGTTAGTATTCTTTGTTTTATTCAATTTTTTCCTCTGCCTATTTTCTACTCTTTACTTCATTTGTTTGCAATCTCTTGGTCTATCACTTGATAATTAAATAAAAAATATACGGGCATAATTTTAATACAAGTATGTTTATGAATTACAAATTATCTTTAATTCATTATATACTTAATCTATCAATTTTTCAATGTTTTTTTTATTTTGTCTTTGTAGCTGTATTTTTGACTCTTGCGTGA
>CAZVHD010000244.1:0-2844 GCA_964626765.1 uncultured Christensenella sp. | reverse complement strand
TTTTGGTACAGGGCACAATCTACCCTGACATAGTGGAAAGCGGCTTTGGCGAGGCTTCTCTTATAAAATCCCACCACAATGTGGGCGGTCTTCCCGAAGTCATTGATTTTGAGGAAATCATAGAACCGCTTAAAGACCTTTTCAAAGACGAAGTAAGAAAAGTGGGCTTTGAACTTGGACTGGACGAAAGCATAGTTATGCGTCAACCCTTCCCCGGCCCCGGACTGGGTATCCGTATTATCGGCGACATCACAAAAGAAAAATTAGACATCTTAAGAGATGCCGACCATATTATGAGAGAGGAAATAAAGCTTGCCAATCTTGACAGAGAAATATGGCAGTATTTTGCAGTGCTTACAGATTTGAAAAGCGTAGGTGTTATGGGCGACAGAAGAACTTATGACTACACCCTAGGCCTAAGAGCTGTTACCAGTATTGACGCTATGACTGCGGATTTTGCCCGTATACCTTATGAAGTTTTGGAAACAATCTCTAATAGAATAATAAACGAGGTAAAAGGCATCAACAGAATAGTCTATGACATAACAAGCAAACCGCCTTCAACCATAGAGTGGGAATGATAAAAATATCTGAAAAACGATTAACAAAAAACGCCCTTAAATGCTGGTACCTTAGATGGCTACTGGCATTTATTATATTACTCTTGTTTGAGATTATAACAATACGCATATCCGTAAATCTTCTTTATGGATTTTACCTTTCAATAGTCAAAATTCTGGCTCTTAGTATTCCTGCAATTTTTTTAGTTTTGGTTGTTGTCACGCCCTACTTTAAGTTCAGAGGGTTTATGTACAGTTTAACCGACAATCACCTTATCATTCACAGAGGCTTTATCACGCGAAAAAAGGACGCCTTAAGCATAAATAATATTCAGCATATAGAGCTCAGCG
Organism: uncultured Christensenella sp.; assembly: GCA_964626765.1. Taxonomy (GTDB): domain Bacteria; phylum Bacillota; class Clostridia; order Christensenellales; family DTU072; genus DTU072. The sequence continues at coordinate 1,933 of CAZVHD010000244.1, read as the reverse complement.
CTTATCCTTTTGAAAGAATATATAAGCTTGCAACCCTTAAAATATATACGGCAGGTTCCGAACACACTCTTCATTCGATTGAAATCAGTGATGCAAGAGCCATACAAGAGATTGCTTATAGGGGTGACAAATGAAAGCACATCCTCTTCAGCTTATAAGCCGCATTTTTTCCCTTGCGGTATTTCTTTTTGCTCTTATATATTTTTCCATACGCATATTTTCTTATGATATAAGTCTAAATAACCGATTTTTATACTTTCAGGCGCCATTTCTATTTATTGTGTCATTTGCAGTTTTATCGTATATAATTTATCTTGTTGGAAGTTATTTCACAACAAAAATTAAAATTGAAAAGGACTATATAATCTATCAAAACAATTTTTTCATTAAGAAAAGGATAGCCCTATCTTATGAAAACATCCATAATTACAGCATAAAGTGTTCTCTTTTACATCGCCTTATGGGCGCCAAAAGACTATTGATTAATTCAGGAAGCCATCTTGAAGGAGCGGAAATTGACATAACTATGAAAAGAAGAACAATATCTCTTATAGAAAAGAATATAAATCATTGCTGCCAGGCGGACAAAAATGGTGACAAGAACCTACAAATTGAGAATAAATGGCTTCTTTTATATTCTATTCTTATCCCCTCGAAGTGGTTGAAAATTGTGGGATATAGCCTATCCGCGCTCACAGTAATAGCCCTTGCCTTAACCCAAAATCGCGAACTTTCATATAGCCTTTTGATACTTCTTTATATAGGAGCGATACTACTTAGTATTATAATAAATTCAATCTTTATAATTAATAAATTCCATAACTTCAATCTTCAGAAAATATCCAACACGCTTGTCATAAGCTATGGTTTTTTCAACCATGTAAAGCGCTTTGTCTTAAACAACAAAATTAACGGACTTTTAGTGAAACAAAATCTTCTTAACAAATTTACAAAAACATATCATCCTTTTATATATGCGGCGGGTTATAAAAACCTCAATGAAGAGTTTTCCTTTCCCTTGTTTCCCATAATTCATAAAAAAGCTCTATCTGAGGTCATAAAAGAATTTTTACCTCTTTTTGAAATTAAGGAAGAAAAAACGCCGCCGCCAACTAAAGCGGCAAAATATTATCTACTTTACCCATTAATAAACTATAATCTTATCGCTTTGCCCTTATGTTTAGTATTCATTTGGGTTGGTGAATATCTTGCCATCCCGATCTATCTTTTTTTTAACAGCGTAATTTTCACCGACAGACAATTGGCTTTCAAAAATTCCTTTATTTGTAGTAACAGTAGTGTTTTTTCTGCTCAAAGAGGCGGTCTTATGACAAAAAGACTGTTTTGTAGAGTATCCTCTCTTCAGGCGATTAGACATATTAATAGTGTGTTTAATGAAAAAAAGAACATCAAAAAAATAAAAATCTTTGTTAAGTCTGTTAAAAATAAAGCCTTTTCCTTGGGATATATGGATGAATATAATTTACCCCTAAAAAAAGACTGATTGTTTTATTTTTTTAAGAGTTTTTGTTGCGGTTATTTATAACCATAGCCATTTTTTTGACTATATCACCGCCTGCAACTTCTTTTATTGCCGATATGTCCGCTTCCTTTATTTCTTTTTTTTCATTTGTTTGATTATTACTATTCATCATGCTCATAAGCATAGAAATAAGCTGTGAATTTCCACCCTTCGTAAAGTCATCGTTTTTTTTGTCGGCTTTATTGGAATTCATCATACTTGCAAGCATACTCATCATTTGCATGTCCATTCCACCTTTGCTGTCGCCTTTATTATTATTTACCATGCCCGACATAATGTCAGCCATGGAGCTTTTATCTTCTTTGCCCCCTCCTCCATTAGCTGCAAGAATAGTTTGTATAAGTTTTGAGTTATCGCCGTTTTGTCCCATCAGCATAGGCAACAGCATCA
>CAZVHD010000243.1:0-2854 GCA_964626765.1 uncultured Christensenella sp. | reverse complement strand
TATAAAAACCTTCCATTTATACAATGTGAATACGCCCATGCTATGGGCAACAGTTTAGGAAATTTCAGCGACTATTGGGATGAATTCAAAAAATATGACAGGCTGGCAGGCGGCTTTATATGGGATTTTGCCGACCAGGCGATATTATATAAAAACCCCGAAGGCTATAAGGAATGGCGATATGGCGGAGATTTTGGAGACAAACCCAATTCAGGCAACTTTGCTTTTAACGGCATAGTGAGAGCCGACAGAACACCGAACCCGTCATTGTATGAAGTAAAAAAGCAATACCAGCAAGTTGACTTTTCTTTTGACAACAATATTTTGAAAATAAGAAACAGGTACCTCTTTACCGACATTGCTGATTTTGGTCTTAGGATTATTATATTGGACGACGGCGAAGAGAGAAGCCAAAAGGAATATCTTATACCATCAACTTATTATGGTGAGACAGCCCAAATAACAACAGATATCACTCCCGAGGGAAAAAAAGAGCTTTCTATTATTGCAAGGATGTATTTGAAAAAGCAAAAAGGATGTCTTCCCAAAGGTCATATTTTGGCATATGAGCAGTTCGTAATAGAAAAGAAAAAGCTTGAGCTTCCTTTATCAAAAGGGGATGTGTGTTGTCAACAAAATCAATGGGAAATCGTGGTTCAGTGTAATAGGTTGAGAGTAATAGTAGAAAAAAAGACCGGCTCAATAATAAGCTTGAACAAAGACGGTGAAGAACTTTTGAAAACTCCGCTCACACCCAACTTTTGGCGCGCCACCATAGACAACGATAGGCTGGCGTCCGTTAACATTAAGATAGTTCAAAAACTTCTTGGTACATTCAGGTTTAAGAATGCATCAAAGACATTGAAACCTGTCAGCTACAAAGTTGAGGAAAAAGAAGGCGCGGTAAAAATACTAATAAAGTGGAAAATGAAATGCCTAAAAAGACTTACTACTTCATATATCATAGCAAAAGATACAGTGGACATAGGTATGAATGTTGTCAGTCGTTATGAAATGGAAAGATATGGCTTCAGTTTTGGCGTGAGAAAAGGCTTTGAGAACATAAAGTTTTATGGAAAGGGTCCTTTTGAGAATTATTGTGACAGAAAAACAGCGGCGCTTTTGCAAGTTTATGAGGGAAAAGCCGAAGATTTTCTGCACGACTATCTTATGCCCCAAGAAAACGGAAATCATACCGAGACGAGATATCTTGAGATAGCAAAAGAAGACGGGACAAAGCTCAACATAATAGCAAAAAATAAACCATTTGAGTTTAGTGTTCATCCATATACCAAACAGATGCTTGATGAAGCAAAACATCTTCACGAACTGGAGGAATTGAACTATTTGACAATAAACATTGACGGGGGACAAAGAGGCGTAGGCGGAGATGTTCCCGCTATGGCAATGTTAAAGCCACAATATAAGCTTATGCCCGGACAAACTCATAGTCTTAACTTTAGGCTGATTTTATCATAAAAAAACGGAGAGAATATAAAATGTTAGGTTTAGTCCTGGAAGGCGGTGGAGCAAAAGGCTCTTATCAAGCCGGAGCTATAAAAGCGTTATATGAAAAAGGTTACAAATTTGACGGAGTTATGGGAACATCCATAGGCGCTATTAATGGAGCCTTAATAGCCCAGAATGACATAGAAAAATGTTTTGAACTATGGGAGAATATTGCTCCTTCCAAAATTTCCGATTTAGACGATGAAAAACTGCAAAAGTTTTTCGAACGCAAGTATGACAGACAAACTCTTGTCTATCTTTTCAAGGTCATTAAAGACATTATATTCAAAAAAGGTATTCCTACCGACAAAGTAATGATATTGTTAAAAGACCTCATAAATGAGGATATATTGCGTGAATCTAAAATTGATTATGGGTTGGTTACGGTATCTTTAACCGATAGAATGCCCATAGAAATATTCAAGGAAGAGATACCCTATGGTATGCTTCACGATTATATTATGGCAAGCGCCTATTTCCCCGCATTCAGAATTGATCCCATACAGGGAAAGAAATATTTGGACGGTGGCGCTTATGACAATCTTCCCATAAACCCGCTCATAAGAAAAGGTTATGACGAGATTATAGCAATCAGAACAATGAGTAATATGCCTCATCAAAGGGTTGTAGATGACACAGTTAAGATATCATACATAAATCCCTCCGACGATGTGGGCGGCACAATAAGCGTATATTCCCAATCCATAGAAAAAAACATGAAAATGGGCTATTTTGATGCAAAAAAATTGCTGGAAAACCATAAGGGAGAAAAATTTTATTTTTTCTCGAGAGAAGAAAAGGATTTTTATGAATTCTTAATAGGATTAAGCGATGATATTTACTTTGAATGGAAAGAATGCCTAGGCATTCAAGAAGATTTGGACAAGAGTAAAGTCATAAAAAGGTTGTTTAAGGTCATCAGAAAGGAACTCAAACGCTCATATGTTTTGAGCGACTATGAAATTTTCATTTATTTTCTTGAAAAATACGCAAAAAAGTGCGGCATAGAGAGGTATAGGATATATAATATAGAGGACTTTTTGTCACTTATGAAAGAGTATTATAGCAAGAAAAATGAACAGAGCGGATTGAAAGAATATCTAAAATCTTTTGTTTTTAATTCCACAATGAATAATATATTTTTAGCATTAATAAAAAACTATAAATAAAGAGGCGATAAAAAAAAATGAAAAACAATATTAACCTGATTGTTAAAAAGCTTGCAAAGAGATGGTTCATAGATGCCTTATCGGGCATGGCGTTAGGACTGTTTGCAACACTTATCATAGGAACCATATTTGAGCAAATAGGCAAACTCATTGGTGACAACATGGTTGGCAACCTT
>CAZVHD010000242.1:0-2881 GCA_964626765.1 uncultured Christensenella sp. | reverse complement strand
GACAAGAAAACGCTACATTTGACACACCTAATATTGATTCGTTAGCCGAAGATGGGGTATATATGGACAATTTTTACTCATCTTCTCCCGTATGTTCGCCTTCAAGATTTGGTTTATTAACCGGTAGATACCCGTCAAGAGGCTATCTTGATAGAGTTCTTTTGCCTACTGATAAATCAATGATGCCTTATAATTATCAGAGGCTGACAAACTCATTTTTCTTTAGGAGAAATGTAGACGGGATTTTAGGCGATGAAATAACCCTGGCAGAAGTTGTAAAGGCGTATGGATACAATACAGGCCTAATCGGGAAATGGCATCTAGGGGATTATGGTCAATATCTGCCCACCAAGCAAGGTTTTGACTATTACTTTGGAAGTTATTATTCAAATGATATGGTTCCATATGAGCTTGTCAGGGAGCAAAACGGAAAAGCAAAAACAGTATTCACTCACTCCCAAATGAAAGACCAATCCAAAACAAATGAAATTTATACTGAAGAAGTATTAACTTTTATAAATAATTCATTAGACAACGACGAAAAGTTTTTTGCGCTCTATAATTCTCCCTGGCCTCACGCTCCACACTTTTCAGGTGAAGAAAATGATAAAGCCGATGATACTTATATTGATTGTATCACTGAATTTGATGATTATTTAGGCAGTATTTTCGCATCGCTTAAAGAAAGAGGCGTATATGACGACACGCTTATTATATTTACAAGCGACAATGGCTCTTCTCAGCAAGGCTCCACCGGGCCTTTGAAAGGCAAGAAAGATACAACTTTTGAGGGAGGGCATAAAGTTCCCTTTATTGCCCGATATCCAAATGGCGGTTTGGGTGGCGGCAATAGTTTCAACGGGTTAACAGAGCCCAAACGAGTAGAGACAAGAGCTATGAATATAGACATATTTCCTACCGTCTTGTCCTATATAGGCATAGAACAATTACCAGAAGATAGGATTATTGACGGAAGAAGTTTGTTTGATATTTTACAGGGAAATATTGCGACAGATATAGCTATTCACGAATCTTTGTATTATATAAAAAACAGTGAAGTTCAGGCTATTCAAAAACCTGTTACAATAGATGGTGATAAGGTCAATATGAAATACTTTGAATCGGTGTCTTCTGAATTTGTGTCTATATTTATGTTTATGAAACGAAAAAACCTCTTATTTAATTTAGATAGTGACCCGGCTGAAGCGTATAATATCTCAAAAAAATATCCTAATGTAGCCAATGAAATGAAAGAGGATTTAAGAGCCTTTATAAAGCATCTTAAAGAAAACAGAAGAGGAAAAATATAATGCCCCCTATCTCTATTATGATTAAACCTGCGTCAAGCCTTTGCAATTTGAAATGCAAGTACTGTTTTTATCATTTTATATCAGATAGTAGAGAAAGCTATTCATATGGAATGATGAAACAAGAGCTTGTCCGTAAGATACTCTATAAGGCCTTTGAGTTTACAAAAGGGCAAGCTGTGAATATATCTTTTCAGGGTGGCGAGCCACTGCTTCGAGGCAAGGAATTCTTCATTAAGTTTAATGAATATGTAAAAGAGCTTAACAAAAACAACAGCCCCGTTAATATAGCAATTCAAACTAATGGAACGCTAATAGACGACGAATGGTGTAAAATTTTTTATGAGAACAATTACTTAGTTGGGCTGTCCTTAGACGGAGATAAATTGGCAAATGTTTACCGCTTAGATAAAGAAAACAATCAGGTTTTTGATTTAATAATGAAAAATGTCAAACTATTAAAAAGCCATAAGGTTGACTTTAATATTCTTTCGGTATTAACTGATAAGGTTGCCAATAGGATTAATAAGATATATGAATTTTTTCTGTCACAAGGAATAAAACATATTCAGTTTATACCCTGTCTTAAACCTTTGAATGAAGATATTGAGGATAAAATGTATTTAACGGGAGAGCAATATGGTGAATTCTTGATAAATCTTTTTAGACTCTATTATAAGGACTTCATTAAGGGAAACTATGTCAGCATAAGACAATTGGATAATTTTGTACAGCTTGCATCAGCAAGAAATGCCGAACAATGCGGTATGAACGGGCATTGTTCTTACCAGTTTGTGATAGAGGCAAATGGCAATGTCTATCCATGTGATTTTTATTGTCTTGATGAATATATTACAGGCAACATTAATAACCAAGATTTCAAAGAATTGTCAAAGAATACAAAAGCCGTCAATTTTATTAAAGAATCTATAAGTTTAGAACCCAAGTGTAAGCTATGTAAATACTATAAACTCTGTAGAGGTGGATGCAAAAGGGAGAGAAAAGATATTGAATTTTGCAAGGCGTATAAGATATTTTTTAAGGAATGCATATCCGATTTATTAAAGCTTAGAAATGTATATCTTATGGGTTATATGAATAAATATTGACAATGCAAGTACAATGAAATTATAATATAGGAATGTAAAAGCGAATATTGTTTTTAAGGAAAGAATAGTTTATGGATAACCAACAAGTAAAAAAAGAACATTCAATTAAAGAAGTTCAATTCAAAGAAAAATTAAGTTATGCTTTGACCAATACCGGTCAAACTATGATTTATGCCCTTTATACAACTTATCTTATGATTTATCTTACGGATTATCTTTATATTGCTGCGGGAATTGCAGGAGCCATTTTGGGAGTGGCAAGAATTTTCGACGCTATAAACGACCCAATTATGGGCGCTATTCTTGATAAAACAAAAACAAGGTTTGGAAAATGCAGACCTTATATGCTTTTTACGCCTATTCCATTAGCTATTGTTACCTTAATCATATTTGCCCCGTTTGAAATGGGAAATGTCGGAAGTATATCGTTTGTCACAGTATTTTATCTTTTATTCACATTGATAT
>CAZVHD010000241.1:0-2881 GCA_964626765.1 uncultured Christensenella sp. | reverse complement strand
GATGAAAAAGTTAATGAAAGGCAACGAAGCAATAGCAGAAGCTGCCATAAGAGGCGGATGTAGAGCTTTTTTTGGCTATCCCATTACACCCCAGAACGAAGTACCCGAATACATGAGTTGCAGAATGCCCCAGGTGGGCGGGGTTTTTTTACAGTCAGAAAGCGAAGTATCAGCCATAAATATGGTGTTTGGAGCTGCCGGAGCCGGCTCAAGAGTTATGACAAGCTCTTCAAGTCCGGGCATTAGCCTAAAACAAGAAGGCATATCCTATATAGCGGGAGCCGAACTTCCTTGTGTTATTGTAAATATAGTTAGGTGCGGACCAGGGCTTGGTGGCATACAACCCGCTCAAGCCGACTATTTTCAGGCGGTAAAAGGCGGAGGACACGGCGATTATCATATGCTGACTTATGGACCCAGTTCGGTTCAGGAAGCTGTTGATATAATCTATGAGGCTTTTGATAAGGCAGATAAATATAGAACTCCGGTTATGATTTTGGGCGATGGTATGTTGGGACAGATTATGGAAGCGGTAGAGCTCCCCCCAATGAAAGACCCCAAAACTTTTCCCAAAAAACAATGGGCGACTACGGGAAAAAACTTTGGCAAAGACAAAAAATTAATCAATTCTCTTTATATTCAACCTGATGAGTTGGAAAGAGTAACAAAGAGATTGTTTGATAGATATAAAAGCATGGCTGATAAGGAGGTCATGTATGAAAGCTATAAGACAGAAGATGCCGAAATAATTCTTACAGGGTACGGAACAGTGGGCAGAGTAGCCAAAAGCGCTGTAAATATGCTACGAAAAGAGGGTATAAAAGCCGGACTTATGAGACCTATAACTCTTTATCCTTTCCCAGAACAAGAGTATAAAAAGCTTGCCGAAAAGAGTAGTGTAAAACTATTTTATTGCTTTGAGCTTTCTATGGGTCAGATGGTTGAAGATGTTAAACTCAGTGTCAACGGCAAAAAGCCGGTTTTATTCTACGGAAGAAGCGGCGGCAATGTTATAAGCCCCGAAGATATTGTTGATGTTGTAAAAAGCGAGGTGAAGTAAATGGCGACAGTTTTTAAGAAAACAAAAATGCTTACGGATGCAAAGATGCACTACTGTCCGGGATGTACTCACGGAGTCGCGCATAGATTGATTGCCGAAGTTATAGAAGAGCTGGGATATGAAAACAATGTGGTTGGAGTGGCTCCTGTGGGCTGCGCGGTTTTTGCATACAACTACTTCAATTGCGATATGCAACAGGCGGCTCACGGAAGAGCTCCCGCGGTTGCAACCGGAATTAAGAGAGTTTTGAATGATGATACATTGGTTTTTGCCTATCAGGGCGACGGAGACCTCGCATCAATCGGTATGGCGGAGATTGTGCATAGCGCCGCAAGAGGCGATAATATAACGGTTATATTTATTAACAATGCGATATATGGAATGACGGGCGGACAAATGGCGCCCACAACCCTTTTGGGTCAAAAAGCTACAACTTGTCAGGCAGGCAGGACTCCCGAACTCAACGGAAATCCCATCAGGGTTTGCGAAATGCTGTCCACGCTTGACGGTCCGGCGTATTTGGAAAGAGTGGCGCTTGGGAGCGTTGCAGGCATAAGAAAGGCAAAAAAGGCGGTCAAAACGGCTTTTACCTATCAAAAAGAAAAAAAGGGGTTTACGCTTGTGGAAATGCTCTCCACTTGCCCTACAAACTGGAGACTTTCGCCTCAACAGTCAATGGATTATGTAAATGATGAAATGCAGAAAATTTTCCCACTGGGTGTGTTCAAGGAGGTTGAGTAGTTATGGAAGAAAAAGTTATAATTGCAGGCTTCGGCGGACAGGGCGTGCTCAGTTTAGGACAATTTTTGGCGCATGCCGCCATACATGACAATAAAGAGGTCACTTGGTTGCCTTCTTACGGACCCGAGATGAGAGGAGGAACATCGAATTGTAGCGTTGTCATAAGCGATGAACAGGTAGCAAGCCCCATTGTAGCCTCTCCCGATTGTATAATAGTTATGAATAAACCCTCTTTATTGAAGTTCGAACAAAAAGTCAGAAAAGGCGGAACAATAATAGTCAATTCCAGTCTTATTGATATTAAGGTTAAGAGATACGATGTAAATGTATATTATGTTCCTGCAAATGATTTAGCCAATCAGGCTGGAAATGTTAAAACAGCAAACATGGTTGTTTTGGGCGCTTATATATCAATTGGCAAACTGTTTTCAATAAAGACGATTGAAGAGGTTATAAACACACAATTTGCTGGGAAGCCTAAGGTCATACCTTTTAATATACAGGCGTTAAAGCTTGGCTATAATAGTGTAATATAATTTATTTAATAAAAAAATTAAAAAATAAAAAAATTCAGACTCAATATAATTATTTTGAAGTCTGAATTTTTGTTTTTGTTGATAATTAAAGATAAATTAATTTAATTTATCCATCTAATATTTGTGGGGTCATTTATGGTAAGTTCGCCCCATTTTTCATCTCTTTTGACATGGCAACTTCCGTTTTCTACGCTTGTGCCCGCATCAAAAGAAAAATCTATGACAACCTCGTTTTCTTTGTTAATATAGCCGCATTTCCCGCCTTTATAGACACAGGCGTATCCTTCGCTAAAAGAAAGAGCGCATTCGTATATTATGGGAATGACTTCCATACCTTCTCTGTTGATAAAACCAAAATGCTCATCTTTTTCCACGCAACAAAGCTCCTCTTTGAAATTAAAGACCTCGTCATATTCAGGTTGAATAACAACCTTTCCGCCTCTGTCAGTAAAGCCCCATTTTCCACCTTTATTGAACTTAACATATTTATCGGAAGGGGGAGGAGGCGGAGAGCTCTTAGCTCTTTTTGTGGATGGATTTTTGG
>CAZVHD010000240.1:0-2907 GCA_964626765.1 uncultured Christensenella sp. | reverse complement strand
GGCATAACTTTGTCTACTTTGCTTTTACCGTTTTATTTAAAGAAAGATGAAAGAAAACAACTTATAGAGCACATAAAAGATATGGATAAAGGCAAAAGAGAACTTCAGTTGCCAGATAAATGTAAGGAACTTGCAATACTTGCTGTACACCCTGATTGTCAGGGACAAGGCAGGTCATCCAGATTAGTAAGACCTTTTTTAGAAAAATTCTCAAAACAAAAGTTTGCATGTATGCTTATGACAAACACCATAAGAAACACGGAGATTTATAAAAAACTAGGCTTTGAGGTCATAAAAGATGTATACAGTAAAGGCTCTGATATTCATACTTATTACATGCTAAAAGCAAACTAAACTTTAATTATATAATTCTTCTTGATGTTATGTAATTTATCCACATTTGATTGTCCATAGTTTCTATTTTTACATTGTCTTCATAGGCGTGAATTATCACATTGTCGCCAAGATAGATGGCGACATGACTAACTCTATCAAAGCCGAGATTATAAAATTTTGAAGAATCAGTAAAAAATATTAAGTCGCCCCTTTGGGTGTCTGCTCTGCTTACTGATTTGCCTTGATGTATCTGTTTTTCAACCGTACTTTCTAAATACTTGTCTCCGCCTTCATAAAATACATATTGAGCGAGGGTGGCGGAGTTAAAGTTTTCTTTGCTGAAATCTTGATTTAATGTGTTTTTATCCTTGAGGTAGTTTTTTGCATCAGGATTATATTTTTGTCCCAAGAGGTCTTTTGCCTTGTCAATAACGCTTTCTATATCGTTTATGGCTTTTGGAAAGTCAATTAACCTCATATAATTCGTTGATACAAAAGCTGACTTTCCTTTATAATTTGTTATATACCAATCTTGGTCATATTTTCCTTCATAAGGAAGCATTTGATCTTTTTTCAGCTCTCCCAAAACGGTATAATCTGTATGGGGTCCGCTTCTGATATTTAACGAAGAAGCTTGACATGTTAATAGTACATCATTATTTTCAAAGTCTATATGTTCTTCGTCCAAATAATAATCATAGGCGTCAGGGTCTATAACGAACTCTTTGTTTTTTTCGGGATTAACATCGCTTATGTTGTCATAATCAATGTTGTCCGGGTTGAATTGCTTACCGCTGCAACCTGATAATAATGTTATAAATATAACTATAAGATATAAGAATATGTATTTTTTCATATAAATGTCACCCAAAAAAAGTATGTACAATAAGAATCTGCTTTACCCGATTATAAACCATTGTAAATAATGTAAAATACAAAAATACCCGCAAAAGACATCACGGGCATTTATCATATTAAGATTTGTTAAAGAAAAAATTTATATTACTCTTTTCGAGGTTATGTAATAGCTCCACCTTAAGCTTGAAATAGGCTCAATTATAGCGTATGTGCTTGCGGTATGTAATATGTAATTATCGCCTAGATATATCGCTACATGCCCCACTCTTTCATTACCGCTAAGATGTCTTCTTGATGAGTTTGTAAAAAACATTAGGTCGCCTCTAGATAAGTTTTCTCTTGGTACTGATGCGCCTTGATGAATTTGGGTTCTTGTGGTCAAATCCAACACCACATCCGCTCCCTTATAATAGGCATATTGAGTGAGCGAGGAACAATCAAATTCTCCCATAACAAAGTTGTGATTTTTATGGGCGTTGGGAGGGCCCCAATGGTATCTTTCCGCGCCCCATACATATGGAAAGCCCAGTAACTTTTTGCCTTGGTCGATGACTTTTTCCACAGCCGTCTCGCCCTTTTCAAATTCTACCTTTTGAGTAAAGCTTGTGGATATGTAAGCTGCTTTATTTTTATAAGTTGTTTCATGCCATTCACTATTTATAGTATTAATTAGTGGGACCATAGCTCCTTTTGGCAATGAGCCAACTACGGCGTTTGATGTGGAAGGGCCTGACCTTATATTAAGGGATGAGATTGTGCTCATTAACAACACATCCTTGCTTTTTTGAATGGACTGCTCCGGTTGAGGCTGTGTATTTTGATTTTCCTCAGAAGAATCAGGCTGTGAAATATCATTATTGTCTTGGTTTTGGTCCGGGTTATTCGGTTGGGTATCATCAAACTCATCTTGATTTTGACCGGGGTTATTCGGTTGGGTATCATCAAACTCATCTTGATTTTGACCGGGGTTATTCGGTTGGGTATCATCAAACTCATCTTGGTTTGATTCATCGCCAAAAACGCCTCTTAGATCTTCCCAATCATTATAATAAGAGTTCCCGTGCGGAACACCGCAAGCCGTTAATAATAGTATGGACATAACAATGACAATTGTTAAGCTTATAGTTAAATTAATTTTTTTCAAAGTCGGACAACTCCTTTTGTTTATTTAATAAAGAGATTATAAGAAACAATAAAGAAAAGGGTCAAGGGAATACCATAATACAATAATTCCCAAAGAAAGAAAAATTTATAAAAAGCTCCTATTGTGAGGAAGGTCTATAATTAGGATATAAATATAGGTATTTATATAAATAATAAGGATAGGTATTAAAAATATAGTTTTTAGGATATTTACATATAATAATAAAATGCCTATTTTATTAATATGGTGTACCCGAAAGGATTTGAACCTTTGGCCTTCAGAGTCGGAGTCTGATGCTCTATCCAACTGAGCTACGGGTACATATTGATAAAATTAATGTTATTATATTATATAAGTGTAAAAAAAGCAATAATATATAGTTTATAACGCTTAAAATAGGTAATAAAATAGCGTATAAAAAATGTCGAATTTTTTTTGTGTAAATCGCAAAAAACAGTTGACAGAAGTTTTTATATGTTATATGATATAAAGGCTCTCGCAAAAAGCGGGAAGCAAAACGCACCTTAAAAACAGAACAGACAAGAATTAAGAAATAAAGAACTTGTTAA
>CAZVHD010000239.1:0-2908 GCA_964626765.1 uncultured Christensenella sp. | reverse complement strand
GGCAAAGAAGGGAAATATTTGACATCAAGACATTTGAGAGCAAGGCTATTCAAAGAAACACTAAAAGATGTGTCATTGAAAGTAGAGCAAGGACAGACTACCGACGAATTTATAGTTAGCGGAAGAGGAGAAATTCATCTTTCCATACTCATTGAAAATATGAGAAGAGAAGGATATGAATTTCAGGTCAGCACACCGAGAGTTATCAATAAAACAATAAACAATGTTCTTTCTGAACCTATGGAAAAACTGTTTATTGATGTTCCTGAGAACTGTGTAGGCGCAGTTATGCAAAATATGGGCAAAAGACAGGGCGAGCTTGTCACAATGTCACCTTTAGGAAATAGAATAAAAATGGAATTCATAATCCCCGCAAGAGGACTCTTCGGCTACCGCAACGAGTTCTTAACTGAAACTAAAGGCGAAGGCATTATGAATAGTATCTTCTATGGATACAAACCCTTGAAAGGGAGTATACCGTCCAGACCTTACGGAGCCCTTATCGCATATGAAACAGGAGAGTCAACAACTTATGGTCTATTCAACGCCCAATCAAGAGGAGTGTTATTTATTAATCCGGGAACAAAGGTTTATGCCGGAATGGTGGTAGGGTATTCGCCAAAAGCCGAGGATATGACAGTCAATGTCTGCAAGAAAAAACAAGCCACTAATGTTAGGGCTTCGGGCAGCGATGACGCCTTAAGATTAGAGCCGCCAAGATTATACAGCCTTGAAGAGTGTATAGAATTTCTTGAACCTGATGAAAAACTTGAGGTAACGCCTGAAAATTTGAGAATAAGAAAGACTATTCTTGACCACTCAAGGAGAATGAGACTGTATAATAAAAAGAAATAAAATCGGTGAAAATGAAAAAATCAAAAAATATATACCTTAAGCTTTTTTTCTCAACCCTGCAGCTGAGCTCTTTTACTTTCGGCGGCGGATATGTTATAGTGTCGCTCTTACAAAAGAAGTTCGTAGAAAAATTCAAATGGATAAATGAAAAAGAGATGTTGGATATCGTGGCCTTATCCCAGTCATCTCCCGGCGCCATAGCCATTAATTCTTCAATACTCATAGGATATAGAATGGCTGGCTTTTGGGGTGCCATATGTACTCTTTGTGGAACCATATTGCCACCTTTGGTGATAATCACCGGTATTTCATTTTTTTATGAGGCATTTAGAGACAATGAAATTGTGTCTGCGGTTCTTAGGGGGATGCAGGCGGGAATCGCCGCTGTTATTGTAGATGTGGTGTACCGCATGGGCAAGAGATATTTTATTGAAAAAGATTTCTTTTCCATAGGTCTTATTATATTGGCATTTTCTCTTTCATTCTTTCTTGAGATAAATGTTATTTTTATAATTCTTGGCGGCATAGCGTTGGGTATAGGCCTTCATCTTATAAAAAAATATATCTTCAAGGACACTGAAAATAATATAAAAAAAGACCAACAATGCAAACCTGAAAAAACACCTCAAGAAAATCAAAATGACAATCATAACACCCCCGTTCTTAAGGACAAAATACAGTCTGATTCAGAAGAAAAGGATATAAAACCGTCCGACTCGAAAGAAAAAGAGATAAAACCGTCCAATATGGAAGAAAAAGAGATAAAACCGTCCGATTTAGAACAGGGAAAAGACACGAAATCAAATACAAAAACACAGCATAACAAAGACCCAAAAGGAGGAAAAGATGATTTATCTTGAACTCTTTTGGAGCTTTTTTCAAATAGGAATTTTTACTATTGGAGGCGGATATGCCGCGCTTCCTCTTATTCAACATCATATTGTGGATGCGCACAATTATCTGACTCTTTATGAATTTATAGATATCATCACAATAGCTGAATCCACGCCCGGTCCGATTGCCATAAACGCCGCAACCTTTGTAGGGGTTAGAACCGCAGGGATTTTAGGTGCTATAATCTGTACTTTGGGAATAATCACACCGTCTCTTATTATTGTATTACTTTTGGGAAAGATATACAGTAAATACAGTGAATTACAGGCATTAAAAAGGGTTTTAAGAGTTATAAGACCTATAGCGATAGCCCTTATCAGCGCTGCTGCAGCGACAATATTATTATTAGTATTTTTTGATAGCAAATCAGTAAAAGCAAAGAACTTTGACTTTATTACTTTAGGGCTTTTCACAGTCTCTATCTTTATTTTAAGAAAATTCAAATTAAATCCTATTTGGGTTATGTTGGGCAGTGGCGTTGTTGGTGGCATTATTTATATGCTGCTATGAAAATATTCTCTTAGAATGATAGAATAAAAATAATTAGTTAAAACCTCTAACTAATTAAACAAGAGATGTCTGTAAACAAGGGTTTTTGTCATATAATGGTTTTATTATTTTTGAGAATTTTTTTAAGTTATTATGCTGAATAGATAAAGTTTAAGAAATTCTTTTTAAGTTATTATGCTGAATAGATAAAGTTAGAGAAATTTTTTTTAATTATTAAGGTGAATAGATAAAATTTGAGATATTTATTAAAAAGAGAAAGGCATTCGGGGATTATGGTTATATAATCTAAGTGTTATTTTTCTTAAAGGTAAATTATTGTTGCAATTTTTATCTTTTTATTGTACTATTAATTAAAATTATACAATACGAGGTTATTTCAATGGCAAATGAAAAAGGAAGAAAAAAAATAGCTGTTTTGAGCAAGCTGACTTTTGCGCCTGAGGCAAGAAATCAAGAAGGCAAAAGACCGGTTATTGAAGGCAGATTTCGTTATTTTTGGGATACATTCAAAAAGAACAACAACTCTCTTATGTTGGCCAATATTTTTCTTTTGGTTTTTTCATTGCCTCTTCTTTTGGTGTTATTATTGCCAAGTATGATGGGCGGTATGGAAAGAGTGTCTTATTTCCTTCAGGAAACAGCAAATTTG
>CAZVHD010000238.1:0-2970 GCA_964626765.1 uncultured Christensenella sp. | reverse complement strand
ATTGCCTTGACAACTTAGTACTTCTCTTGACGCCTTGTCAAATTTTATTACATAGTCTCTGTTTCCCCACCATTTTCTATATTTTCCACCTTTGTTATAAGGTGCGTATATTTTATTTGATTTATCAAAGTCTTCAAGGCTTTTTGCATGGAAGCATATCTTGTTTTTATCTACCTTTTCAACTTTTGATAAAAACCTTTTGTTATCGCCCGTCGCCATGCCTTGTCTTATCTCCAAATAATCACTTAGCTTTTTATAGTGGAAGTTATTGAGAAAACTTTCGCTTGTCCAGTAAATTATGGCGTAGTTTGGCGTTTTCAAAAATACTTTCTGATTTTTTTTATAAACATAAGGCGGATTATCAATAGCCCTAAGCGCCATCTCTTTTTGATTTTTTGCCTTAAAATCGCTGAGCCTTATATAATAACCGTCGGTTGGCTTTTTGTCGCCCACAACAAACGCCGAAAGATAAACCACAGCTTTATCATATCCGCCACAATTGAGTTGCATAAGATTATAAAGTCCCTTGTTTTCTATAATATATTTTCTCAACTGAGAAAAGGTTTTTATAAACATCCAGTTATACGGGCACACTACTCCCATATAGCCGTTTTCTTTCATAAGCTTCAAGCCTCTTTTTATAAAGCACGAGAACAAATCGGCTTTATAATCATTATAATTTTGATAAATGTATTCTTTGAGATTAAAAGAAAAGTCACTTGATGAGAGATATGGCGGGTTCATAAGAGTGACATCATACTTTTGACTTAATATATTTATTATCTCAATTATATTTTTTTCCTCTGAAGAGTGGATATGCTTTTTTAATAACTTCAGCTCTTTTGTCAAATCTTCCTCAATTTTTATAAGACTTCCCGCCTCTTTATATTTATTCCAATGCTCAAACAAACCCAAAAGTTTTTTTAATTTCAAATCCCTAACCTTTTGTAATAAAATGGGAGAGACACTCTCAAAATGATAAATATGAAAATCAAATTTCTCAACGCCGGCTTTTCTCATAAGCAGCCTTTTAGCGACATCCACGGCTTTTTTATCAATGTCAAGGCCATAAAAACAAGAAAGGATTTTGGGGGGTATCTTGTCTTCAGCCATCCCTTTTGTTCGGTAATAATTCTCTAACAGTTCATATGCGTAGATGAGCATATTTCCCGTACCCACCGCAGGGTCAAGTATCTTTATATCATCTTTTTGCCTTATTGTGTTGGTATCGCCATGAAAAAACCTTAACGGCGCGCCTTTCAAAAACCTTCCAAGAGAATTATCGCTGACATATTGAACCAGCCACTTTGGCGTAAAAAACTGGGTGGCGATATGCGCTTCATCCGCCGCCACCCTTTTTCTGTTTTGCTTGTTTTTGTTTATGGATACTCTCTTATCTTTGTTAAAATAATAAAAAGCTTCAGAGACCTGAAATTCATCCTCAAAAAGCTCGAATACCTTATCCATATACTTTCCGAATACAACCTCGGAGTCCGTATATTTTTCCATAAGGGCTGATTTAATTTCTGACAGAGTTTTTTTCATAATAAAATAGCAAACATCGTCACCTTGCGATGACGATGCCACTTGAAATAGTTTTGTTATTATTTATGCTTCAGAAATTGCTTCCTGAGGACATGTATCCACACAACTTCCACAGTCTATGCAGAGGTCAGGGTCAATAACATATTGTGTTTCACCCTCTGATATAGCGCTAACCGGGCAAACAGGCTCGCAAGCGCCACATGAAATGCATGCATCACTTATTACATATGCCATAGTATCCATCTCCTTTTCTTTATTTATCGCTAAAAGTATAACATACCTAACAATAAGATGTCAATAATAGCTAGAACTTAATTTTGAGCTTTTTTTTGATAGGCCATTCATTTATTAGACGCCCAATTTTGAAGCAGTGTTGACAACTACTATCTATATGGTATAAATAGATATAGAGATATTTTATAAAATGGTTATTTGCACACAAAGCTTTTGAAAAATATATACTTAGAGTAGTAGAATATCTAATGACATTGATTTAGGGAGATTTTATGCTTAAGAAAGTTATTTGTTTGATAATAATTTTTGTTATGGTAATTGTTATGATGCTTGCGATGACGGCGTGCGCGCCTAAGCAGAGAGGTGAATTTTGTACCTTGCAGGAAGCGTATGACCAAGGCTTATTGACGCAAGACGATTTGAAAAATATTGCTTATTATCAAAATGGCGGAAGCGATGACGAGAATTTTGAACCTATGCCAAAAACTCCCGAAAGTTTAAGCGACAAAACAGAAAAAGCCATAAAAGAAACAAGGGCTTATGATTTACGCAACCAAGATACAAATCCTATCAAAAAAGCAAAAGCCAAAGATGTTACAATTCTTAAATATTATGGTACCTATAATAATTGCGTAGCAGTAATGATAACCGATTATTATCATAGTTATGATTTAATGGAATGGGATATTGAAATAGAGGATGTTTTATTCCATTATAGCAACGGTAATAGGATTATTATTTGGAATGAAAAAAAAAAGTAAATTTATAAAATAGTGTATTTCCAATTAAATTAATAGAGTGGAATAAGGTAAATTTAGAGAAAGAAATTTTCAATTTTTATGCAAAAGAAAAACAATAAGGTTTCATAAAGATATTTCATTATGGAAGATTTAGTAACATATAAAAATTAAGAAAAACGGAGAGGAAAATGAGAAAACAAACAATTTAAGATTCCACCCGCAAGTTTAACCCTGCGGGTGAACTGTCTATTGCTCAAAGCTTTTTAACTTATTAACAAAAGCGGGCTTTTTTTTCTTATACTAAATCAAAAGCGTTAATCTCAAAAAACAAATCTATCTGAATTAAATAAGCAATCAGTTGTGGAAGTCTCATTAACTGACCGTACCACGGGGTTTCAAGGTCTTTTTCACGACTTAAAAGTTCTTTTAGATATTCCCCGTTTACTATTTC
>CAZVHD010000237.1:0-2971 GCA_964626765.1 uncultured Christensenella sp. | reverse complement strand
GGCTGTTTTTCTATTGAGTTCATAATTTGTATGGCTTATATCTTCTACATAAATAGTATATTCCCCTATATTGTCTAAAAAGTTATAATCAGTATATCCTGTATCCGTTATTGTATCATTATTAATTAAGCCTTCATAAGAAAAAGTATAGTCATTGGGCAGAGGTTTGCTATCGCCAAAGGTTATTATATAATCATTTGGAGTTACTGTAACTAATTTTTTGTTTACCTTGAGCGTGCCTGTGAACTCTTCCTCGGCATAATAATTTGTATAACTATCAAAAGGAGTGACGATTTCTATGGTATAGTTTCCTGCATTATCGTATTTTTCATAATCTACAGATAATTGCGTATTTATCGTATCGTTGTTGACAAGACCTATATGATTCATTGTTAAATCTGGAACATCGTCTCCATATGTAATCTGTTTATTGTCCACAACAACTGTCATTGCTTTTTTGTTTACATTTAAGGTGCCGTTTTGATAAGTGGCAACATAATTAGTATATGTTTTTGGATTAACAGTTATCGTATACTCTCCAGCATTATCATATTTATTATAGTTGACAGACGCTGTGTCAGAAAGTGTATCGCCATTAACTAATCCCGTGTAAGAAAATGAAAAGTCGTTAACATCTTGCCCATATGTTATTTGCTTGTCATCAACCTTCACAGTTATTTCTTTTTTGTTTACCGTAAGAGTACCATCGACATAAACCGGACTGTAATTTGTATATGTTTTGCTTTCTATATTAATTTGATAATTACCCGCATTATCATATTGGCTATAGTTGGTGGTTGCTGTATCTGATAGAGTGTCTCCTGATATTAAACCGGAATAACTAAAAGTGAATTCAGGGCGCGAATCGCCATAAGTTATACTCTTGTTATCGGCTGTTATGGTAACTGATTTTTTATTAATAGAAAATGTCCTTGTTGTGTCAAATGATATATTATAATTTCTATTATTGGCTGAAGTCAAATTTCCTTGAGTTATATTATACGAACCGACATTCTCTCCTGTTTGACGGCTTAATAATCCATTTAATGAGTCTTCTGATACAAGACTTCCAGATGTAATCTCATAAGTAAATGTAGGGTCATCTTCACCATAAGTCTTGTTTTGTCCGGCGTCAGGAGTTATGGTAATATTTCTTTTATTGATTGTGAGGGTCACGGTTTTAGTTCCCATTTCCTGTCCGCCCCTACTGACTGTTATATTTGCGTTGTAGGAGCCCACTTGATTTGGCGCCGTGGATGAGCTGTATGAAGGGGTTCCGGAGCGATTGGTATAATAATATGAAACAATAAATCCCGAATCGGGAGAAAAACTCACCCCATGACGGTTGCCATTATAAGTTACCGTTCTATTTGATGTTGATATACTCTTAAAATGAGCTCTATAATCTAGAGGTGTGGTGTATGCGTCGCCTTCAGTTATCGTATAATTAATGCTTTTTTCAGCGTATGTATGACCTGTATTGGCTCCGTTAACTTTTTGCCAAGATACAAAATAATATCCGCTATTTTCAGAAGCCCCTAATGAATAAGCGCCCCCCACTGTTTTACCGCTTTTTGATAATGTCGAAGAACCATCAAGAGTAGCGCTTCCCCCCGATGAGGATGAAGAACCATTTGTGTATCTCGTAATTCTAAATGTTGGATTATAGTACTTTATTGTCTTTGATGCGGTTCTTCCCACATTATCTTCAACTTCTATATTGGTGGTTTGTTGAGAAAGCGATATACTTTTTGATGTTGTCGGCCCTGACGAAGAAGCTATGTTCTGCCATGAGCCGCTGTTGATTCTATACCTCCTAAGCCCTGAGCCTGAGTCGGAAAGGGTAGTCGAACTGCTTGTTGTAAAAGCGTTGTGTGTTCCTGAGATTGTGGGGTTGGTGGTATCTCCACTATGGCTTATTTCAAGCTTTAAGGATATGCTATTGATTTGAGCTTTTGCCGTTCCAAACCAACCATCATTTGATTTGGTCTTGAATGAGGCTCCGAATCTTACATACTGTCCGCTACTAGACGAGCCCGAACTTATAGTCGCCGTAGATGTTCTGTTTCTACTACTATTTTTAAAATATTCATATTTCTGATTTCCTTCCTGGCTATTTGTATTGGTGAAGCTGTCTCTTGGAAGTCCGTTTCCACTTATTGTGCCTACGGCAACAAAAGATTTCATATAAAATCTTGCATCATACCTTATATTTCCTGATTTAAATTCACAACTTGAAGTCGCTTTTAGTGTTACCTTTCCTCTTTGAAAAGCGTTGTAAATATGGTCGCTAAGCTTAACTGTCATCACATAATTTGCGTATTGGTAGCTCGTGCTTTGAGTGTGCCATTGTGCTCTGCTATGGGATTTTTGGTGACTGTAACCGTAGGATAAACCTGTGCTTCCCGATGTGGGCGCGGTATAGGTGTTATATAAGGAGCGGGTAACCATGCTGGATTGGCTGACATTGTAGGAGCGGTTGCTATAAGTTCCCGGCGGTCCCCATGCTGATACCTCTTCTGGCAGGCTAAAAGATAAAGTAAAAATGAGCGTGAATAACAAAATTAACACTATTCCACACACACTAAATTTTGTAATATTTTTGATTATTTTCATATTAGTTCTCCCGCAAAGAGTCTGTTATAAATAGATTTTCCCCTTATATTATTATGATTATAATGCTATTTAGTTTCATAACAATTAAGACCACAATAATAATTCATATATAAGATTATGATAACACATGAACTCATATTTTTCAATATTATATTATATTAAATAATAATATATTTACATAATAATATTAATATAATAATATTAATATAATAATAAAAAACCGTTAAAAATAGTTTTAACGGTTTTTGTCTTTTTTCTGTTATTTCATAATAATGCTATACATATCTGCCATGTTTCATTTTCTTTTTCTTTTTCTTAAAGGCGGTGGATATTATTATTACAATAACAAGACCAA
>CAZVHD010000236.1:0-2993 GCA_964626765.1 uncultured Christensenella sp. | reverse complement strand
GTGATTTCCCTTTTCGCACTGTTAAGCGCCTTAAATTTATTTTTTGACAAAGCAAATGATTTATCCAAACCATTTGCTTAAATCTTTTCTTATTATCTTGTCCACCCCCGAAAAACGAGGGTGGAATAAGATTTATTCTATGGTTTTTCTAAATTAGTCTTCTTGGATATTAGAAGCCTCAAATGTAAGTATAAAGTTTGTGCTTTCTCCTGAGAGTTCTGAATCAAGACCTAATCCATCATACCAAGCAACAACTTTGATTTGAGCATTTCCTGTCGGGTTGATTGAAACAAAGTCTTCAAGAGTAGTTCCGTCAGCCTCATAGCTTAAAAAGTCATTTGCAGTAGCTCCGTTCACAAGTGTTCCATAGTGTGTAACAGCGTCTGTACTTTGAGAAATAGTTCCCGCATAAGACAATGTTCCGCCTGATGTTGAATAAAAAACCGAAAGTCTAAGATATTGAGCCAAAACATCACCTGTAATTTCTGCAGAAACAGTAATTCTAGCTGCAGGAGAACCTGATGCGTTGTCATTTCTGATATAGAAAGTATCCGCAAAATCGGGGTCTGCTGAATCAATCATATTCGCAAGTGTAACAGGGGTTGCTGTCCTAACATCTTGTCTGAACCTGTCGAGGTTGTCCACTGAGCCGGTATTAAAGCCATCTTCAAAATCAGTATAAATTGATCTCTCAACATCAATTGTCTCTGCTCTCACTTGATAAATCTTGTCGCCTTCCTGTGCATACTCTAGACCGAATACAGTTGAGACATCGGCTTCATTTATGTAATATTCGCCGTCTACTTCAAGTGGGAATACTCCAAGTTCTTCAACTATTGTGAAATAGTCGTTTGTAACATCCACAAGTGGTTCGCCTTGTTGTACAGTAACGCCATCTTCAATGTAAGTATCGGGTTCTTCGCCGATATCAACTATCTCATATGCGTCGTCTATTGCAGAAATAAGATAAATTCTTCTTCCGGCTTGAGGTTCTACGGAGTCGCCTGCTGTGTTTCTAAGTTCGTGGTTTTCATAATCAGCACTGGTTTCAATCATCGTCTCAAATTCAGTTACTGTAAGTTCCCAGTCTTCAACGGGGTCATTTGTAATTTCCAAAAATTCATGCATAACAGCGTCGTATTCAATATCTTTCCTTCCTTCGTCAATAGTCTGAGTTGTCTGAACAAAATGCTCAACATCAGCAACCTGGGTACGGAAAACTCTTTTCAATGTGCCAGCAGTTCCTGTTGTCAATCCGTCAAATGGAGCTGATGTAAGGTCAGTTTCTAAAATAGTGTAGTCCAAATCAGCATACGCAACATTAACATGAGGAACGCTATTATACTCATAGTTTCCTTCAGTTACTGAAAAGTCTATGCCGGCGTCATAATCAATGTTGGTTGCAACATACTGTTCGGGAATATCGCCTTCATCCCTCAACAAAGGCATAAGTTCGGGAACCATGGGTTGCATATTCTCTCCGTTGGCATAGTCTATGGACTGTCCCATGCCATCGTCCAAATCCCATCCGATAGTTATGTTTGCATCCGATGATGTTGCGGCTGTCATCGTTGTCTGTGTCGCAACAACCGTATCATTCGCTGCAAACCAGGCGAATGTGGAGGTGGAAACAGCAACAATAAGCAGTACAACCATTAATAGAGTGGTTATAAACATACTTTTTTTTGTGTTTTTCATTTTTAATCTCCTCACTTTTGTGTAAATTTATAAAGGATTTTTACTTTATAGTTTTATTGTAGCATATGTGTAAGTCCTTGAAAAGGGGGTTTATCTTTTTTTATTGACATATTTCCAAATTTTTCGCAAGGTGATCATAAATCACCTCTTATAAAAAAAATCTTCTACCATATTTCACCATCCTTTATTAATTGTGGGCTTTTTCCCTTTTCAAATTGACTCTTTAGTTACCCAAAGTTTTTATTTCAAGCCGCTTGCTGAGCAAACTGGAATTCAAGCTTTATTGTTCCGCCAAGAATCTCGTTGACACATTCGGGATCCCATCCTTCAAGCCAAATAAATATAGTGTATTTCCTTATTTCTCCCGCTGCAAGAGGTATGCCCGTTTCATAAAATACATGACGAGGACTGGAAAAAGGCTTTGTCATCCAAATCTCTTCGGGGTCTTCGGTCATTTCTCCGTCCTTAGTAAAGTACTGTTCCGGAACCACCTCTTCTGGCTCTCCGTCCTCTCTTGCTTTAGCGTACACAGTCTTTTCAGAATTTCTTATGACCATAATTCTTATGGCGTCATCAACATTTTTTGATACATCATTAATTACTATAGATTCTCTTATGTACTGGTCTTCGCCTGACACATTTTTTAAGTAAAAGGTGCTCGCTACATAGTTCTTTTTATCCCGCATCCCATAGTTTCCTTCTGTTGCTTCAATTTCCGGAAGTAGATGATACACATCCATGAGAGTTATATTATCCATATATTTTGGTCCCTCAAGCGACAATACTTCAGTAGGGTCGACGAACTCTTCTGAATGAGATAAGCTCAATATGTTCAAACCTTCTTTATCTATGAGTACTTTGAAATTGTTGTACTCAATCATGGTCATCATGCCATAAACTCCTCCGCCCAAAACTATGCTCACTGCCAGAAAAATAATCATAATCCTAATAAGTTTTTGCTGCCTTGTATGCTTTCTTATTTTGCGGTTTTTTATAACATAATCGTATTTACTTTTTTCAGGCTCCTTGTTTGAAGAATTTACACTTTTCTCTTCTGTTTTGTTTTTTGAACCTTTTTTTTGTCTCTTTTCTTTTTTGCTCAATGGTTTTGAGGTATTTTGGTCTTGACTATCCTTAGGCATATCCTTATTGCCCTTGTTGTCGTTCAAAGTATCTTGCGTAGTGGTATTTTCTTCTGCCGCTTTATTTATATCCTTATCTTTTTCTTGCAAAGGTTAGCCTCCGGAATTGCTCGGTAATCTTTTTCTTTCTTTAATAGCCACATTTACTAGTCT
>CAZVHD010000235.1:0-3003 GCA_964626765.1 uncultured Christensenella sp. | reverse complement strand
GGGTGAAAAAGCTTAAAAAGGCAAATAAAAACCTTATAGTAGCGGTTGTAGGGTGTATGACTCAACAAAAAGGCGTAAAGGAAAAAATAGAAAAAAGCTATAATTTCGTAGATATTGTATTGGGTTCTTATAATTATCACAATTTATCAAAAGCAATAGACAATGTGAAGGAAAAAAGACGGTTTTTTGCTCAAATTGAGGATAACTTAAACCCGGAAATAGTTGAAGATATACCCATTTATCGCACAAGCGGAGTTAATGCATGGGTAAATATAACATATGGATGCGACAATTACTGTTCGTATTGCATTGTTCCTTATGTCAGGGGGAGAGAAAGAAGCCGCAAGCCTGAAATCGTACTTGATGAGATAAAAAGTCTTTTGGACAAGGGATACAAAGAAATCACTCTTTTGGGACAGAATGTCAATTCTTATTGTAATGACAAACAAAATGGATGGAATTTTTCCAAATTATTGGGTGAAATTTCCAAAATCTCCGGCAAGTTCAGAACAAGATTTATGACAAGCCATCCAAAGGACTTTAATAAAGATATAGTGGATATCATAAAAGACTCAAAAAATATATGCAACAATGTTCATTTGCCTGTACAGTCAGGAAGCAACCGAATTCTTGAAATTATGAACAGAAAATACACAAGAGAAAAATATCTTGAAATCATAGATTATATAAAGACCATACCTGAGGTGGGCATCACATCTGACATTATGGTGGGATTTCCCTCAGAAACAGAAAAGGATTTTGAAGACACAATGTCATTAGTTCAAAAAGTTAGATACTCCAATGCTTTTATGTTTGTATATTCACCCAGAAGCGGCACAAAAGCTGCTGATATGGAACAAATTGACAGTATGACAAAAAAGAAAAGAATAACAAAACTTGTAGAGGCTCAAAACAAAATATCAAAGGAAATAAGTAACGAATATATAGGAAAAATTGAAGAAATACTTGTCGAAGACAATAATCCCAAGGCGAAGGGTGCGCTTTGCGGAAGAACGGAAAGTGGCAGACTTGTTAATTTTTATGGCGACAATAAATTAATCGGACAGTTTGTTGATGTAAAAATTAATTCTGCCAAATCATCTGCTTTGTGGGGTGACCTTTATGACCAAAAATAAACTCTCGCCCATGATGGCGCATTATAAGAAATTAAAAGAGAAATATGCCGACGCTATTTTGTTGTATAGATTGGGCGATTTTTATGAAATGTTCTTTGAAGACGCTGTTGAGGCTTCAAAGATTTTGGATTTAACCTTAACCGGAAGGGATTGCGGACTGGAAAAAAGAGCGCCGATGTGCGGAGTTCCTCACCATGCCGCCGACAATTATGTCTCAAGACTCATAAACGCAGGAAAAAAGGTCGCTATATGCGAACAATTAACCCAGCCGGGAGAACAAAAGGGAATGGTCAAAAGAGATGTTGTCAGAGTAATAACTCCGGGAACCGTTACTGAAGAAGATATGTTGGACAAGTCAAAGAATAGTTATTTGGTGTCTGTGGTTATGCTCAATCAAAAATTTAGCCTTGCATGGATTGATATAACAACAGGCGAATTCAATGTCAGGGATTTTGAAGGCGACAAAGACGCTTTAGATGTGGAAGATTTTTTATTGAGCATATCGCCAAAGGAAATTATTGCAAATTCCATTATGGCGGACATTGCGTCTGATTATGCATCAGTCAAAACTTCAAAAATGGTAAAAGTTATGCCTTATTATGACTATTCTTTTGATTTTGATTTAGCCAAAAAGGTTCTGCTTAAGCAAATGGGAGCTTATGATTTATCGGCATTGGGTCTTGAGGACAAAAAACTTGCAGTTTGCGCCGCCGGCGGTCTGTTGGACTATATAAATAACACCCAAAAGAGAAGTCTTTGCCATATCAACAAAATAAACTATATCAGATCAAACTCTTATATGTATCTGGACTTCAACACCAAAAGAAATTTGGAACTATTTGAGACCATGACAGAAAGAAA
Source organism: uncultured Christensenella sp. (assembly GCA_964626765.1). Classification (GTDB taxonomy): domain Bacteria; phylum Bacillota; class Clostridia; order Christensenellales; family DTU072; genus DTU072. Next base: position 1,006 of record CAZVHD010000235.1, on the reverse strand, counting down.
AAAGACTGGCTCTTTATACTGGGTAATTGATAGAACTCAAACTGCGATGGGAGCAAGACTCTTGAGAAACTGGCTCAATTCACCATTACAAACCATAGAAGACATACAAAAAAGGCAGTTTGCCGTCCGTGAATTAGTAAAAAATAATAAGCTCAAAGAGATGACAGGCATGCTCTTGGCAAACATAAGAGATATAGAAAGGATAGTCACCAAGATATCCTATTTCAACATTATGCCAAGAGACTGTTTGGCGCTTAAGGAGTCAATAAAGCAAATAGAGCCCATTAAAAAACTTTTATCACTAGCAAAATCAGAACAGCTACTATCCATAAATGAAAAATTGGAAATTTTTTAAGATTTGGATAAAACTATAGAAAAAGCCATTGTTGAAAACGCCCCCGCATCGCCAAAAGATGGAAACTACAAAAAGAAAGGTTATAGCGAAGAGTTGGACAAGCCTAGGGGACTGCAAAAATCAGGAAAAAGATTACTTATGGAATTTGAGCTCAAGCAAAGAAATATAACAGGTATTCAAAACCTGAAAGTAGGATACAACAGGATATTTGGCTATTACATAGAAGTACCAAAATCAGCAAAGAATTCGGGTATTCCTATGGAGTATAGAAGAAAACAGACTGTGGCGTCAGGCGAAAGATACACCACAGAAGAACTTGAGAAACTTCAGGATGATATTATCGGAGCAGGCGAAAAGGCTTTGAAGATGGAATCGGAACTGTTTTCTAATCTTAGAGACTATATGTCACAATTCATAATAAAACTTCAAAAAAACGCTTATTTAATAGCTTATCTTGATTGCTTATATTCATTAAGCGTGAGCGCTTGTGAAAATAGTTTCACAGCTCCAAAAATAAACAATAAAAATACCATAAAAATCTCAGACGGCTTTCATCCTGTAGTAGCAAAACTTCTTAAAGCAAATGAATTTGTGCCTAATGATACATTATTAAATGACAAGGATACCAGAATGATGATTATCACCGGTCCT
>CAZVHD010000234.1:0-3028 GCA_964626765.1 uncultured Christensenella sp. | reverse complement strand
CTCATGGCTTCACCTCTTTGTGTAGCTTGATAAATATTCGTCCAGTTCCACATCCAATACATTGTTTATGAGATTGGTTGCAATCATCATTCCCGCAAAAGCTGTCAGCAACACAATTTCGCTGTCTGAAAAAAATTTTTTCAGCTTTTCAAACATTTTATCGTCAACGGAAGGGGGCTGATCCACACACGCCTTTCCAAAGTCAACTATCAATTGTGTTTTTTCATCAAATTTAAGGTTATCGGGGTCATAGCCAGAATCTTTTAATATCCTTCTGAAAAAAGTCGAGCAGATAAGACAGTTGTTATAAGATGATATGGCGTGACAAAAGACATTCACTCCAAAATCTCCTATTACCTTCACCGCTTCATCCCTCAAAGTATACCACTCCATAAGCGCCTTGAAGGAAGGCACATTATGTAATAGGGTTTTTTTCATATTGGTTATTCTGCCGTGTTTGGCAATTTGCTTGGAATATTCTCTCTTTGCCTCTTCCGAGGCGTTTTCAAATTCTACTGTTGATATTCTGGGCACTTTTTTCCTCTTTTTTATAAAATAAGTTTATAATTCTTTTCTGTCCTGCATTGCTCTTTGCAAGGTCAATTCGTCGGCATATTCAATTTCACTTCCTATGGATATGCCATACGCAAGTCTTGACACTTTTATGCCAAGGGGTTTTATTAAATTGGCAAGATATGAACTTGTCAGCTCTCCTGTGACATCGGGATTTGTTGCGATAACCACTTCCTTAACATCCTTTAATCGGTCCAAAAGCTCTTTTATTCTTATATCTTCTACTCCCACGCCCTTTTGAAAATCTAAAGAACCATGCAACACATGATAAACTCCTTCAAAACCACCCATTTTTTCAAACGCTAAGATATCTTTGGGCTCGCTAACCACACAAATAATACTTTTATCCCTAGATGAGCAAATATCACAAACTCCGCTTTCACTATAATTACCACATACAGCGCAAAGCTTTATTCTTTGTTTGGCGTTCTTTATGGCCTCTATAAAAGAAGCTACTTCCTCGCTTTCCATTTCAAGTATGCTGTAAGCATATCTCATTGCTGTCTTTGCTCCCACTCCGGGCAGCTTCCTAAAGGCAGCGTTGAGTCTTGCGATAGCCTCATTATGCACTATATAAGGCCTCCCATACCGCCGCTTAAGGGACCCATGACTCTTTCTTGCTCTTCTTCAACAAGTTTCATCCCTTCATTGAATGCGGCAAGAATCATATCCTCTAGCATCTCTACATCGTCGGGGTCAACCGCCTCGGGTTTTATGTTTATGGCGGAAAGTTTTCTGTCACATGTCATAACCACTTCAACCATACCACCTCCCGCAGTAGCCACTACTTCGGTATCCGCAAGCTCCTCCTGAGCTTTCGCCAAATCTGCCTGCATCTTTTGGGCCTGTTTCATAAGAGCTTGCATGTTTCCGCCGCCGCCACCGCCGCCGTAACCGCTAAATTTTGCCATACTTTTTCTCCTTTTTATTATAATTATGATTTATTTCTTAATTTTCAAACTGTCTCCGAACAGCTGGTTTAACTGGTTTATTCCATCCTTTATGCCATTGGTTTTTTCCTTTGTTCTTTCGCAAATAAAAGAGTATTCCTCTCCCAAAACTTGCTTGACGCATTGATTCATGGTTTTGAAAAAATGCTCCCTATTGAATAAAGACACCGTAGCGTCACTATTGCTTCTTACTATAAGAGCTTTATCCTGTAAATAAACTCCTCTGTCAATACCCGATGCCGCATAAAACAAAGTTCTTTCATCTTGGTTTTTGAGTGTATGCGCTATATCATCCCATATCTTTAACGCCTTTTCCTCTTCTTCTGTACCGGCTTCTTCAAAAATAGTGTTTTTCTCCACTTTTGTGGCTTGCTCTTTTAATACCTGATTTATGTCTGTCTTTTCTTTTTCCTCTACTGGCTGTTTGGTCTTGTTCTCATCTTTTTTCTTTATTTCTTTCTCAATCGGCTTTTCTTCTATTTTTATGCCCTCTTTTTTTAATTGTTCCAGTTTCTTTTCAAGTTCCCTAAGTCTGGTGGCTGTTGCTTCGCTTGAGGTGTCAAGCCTCATTTCACAAGCCTTGACGACGGTGGCCTCTAATAATATTCTGGGCTGGGAGGAATATCTTAATGAAGTTTCAATCCCCGTGATAACTTCCATAGCTCGGCTTATGCGGTAGTTTTCGTATTTTTTAGAAATCTTCTTTAATGAAGCGGCTTCTTCCTCTGTAACTGAGCTAAGCTTGACGCCTTCAATATTTTTTATTGCAAGTAAGTTTCTTAAATAATTGCATAAGTCCTTGTGAATTGTATTTCTTCCCTGTTGAAAAAGCTTATTCAAAACAGTGAGAGCCTCTTTGCAGTTTCCATTCAAAACCGCTTGCCCTAATTGGTTTATGATATCAAAGTCACTTGCTCCTAGCGCCTCAAGAACTTGCTCAAGAGTAATTTCGCTATCGCAATATGACATACACATATCTGCAACGGATATGGCGTCTCTTACACTTCCCTCGCCGTGCAATGCAATCTGCTCCACGGCTTTTTTCTCATATTTTATTTTCAAATTGTCAAAAATATATGACAAAAGCTCTGCTATGTCCTCGGTGGACACAAGCCTAAAATCAAATCTAAGACATCTGCTCAATATAGTCGCGGGCAGTTTTTGAACCTCGGTAGTCGCAAGTATGAATATGATGTGTTCCGGAGGCTCCTCAAGAGTCTTCAAAAGCGCGTTGAATGCAGATGCTGAAAGCATATGCACTTCGTCCACAATATAGACTTTGTATCCTCCCGCAGTGGGACGGTATTGGGTATTTTCCTTGATTTGTCTTATTTCCTCAACACCGTTGTTACTGGCGGCGTCAATTTCTATGATATCAATATTATTGGGTTTTGCAAGTTCAAGGCAAACTCTACACTTATTGCATGGTGAACCGTTGACAGGGTCAAGACAATTGACTGCTCTTGCAAAAATTTTGGCGCAAGTGGTCTTTCCCGTACCTCTTG
>CAZVHD010000233.1:0-3030 GCA_964626765.1 uncultured Christensenella sp. | reverse complement strand
GATTTGGACAACGCAAGTGACAACATGGGTTCGGAAGAAGAGCAAGACTCGAAAGAAAAAGCCATGCCTGAATTTGTTACTAAAATCATAAACTGGTATGTGAAAAAGAAATCATTGAAGAATAATAAATAAATTTTAGGGAGGATTCTTATGTTACAAAACTTTTTAGGAGCTATTAATTTTATTGACTGGTTTTCCTTTTTGAACATTGATATCACAGCTCAAGGTGTTACCATGCCGCTTTCTGAGTGGGTGGACCACTACGCCTGCGTTCAAACCAACTATGCTATGACCATTGCCGGCATTATCGCAATCGGTATACTTTTTATAAAACGTATAAAGAAATGGTGGTGGTATGCATTTATTGCAATCTTAACAATCGTAACCATAACTTCTGTAGGTATGCACACGGCAAATTATGGAGAATTCCAATCGGGTGTGTTGACCACAAAATTAGTAGGCAGTTATGTAGATATGACATTTACTATTCTTACTGCATGGGCAGGGGTGTGTTGCTTTATCTTTGAATTTTGCGGCAAAAAATTCAAAAAACCTTTTGCTATAGGAGTATCATCTTGGACGGCTATTATAATTTTAACATTGACTATTGAAGTTTTTATTTTCAAGGATCGTCCTTTGTTCATTTTAGGCGGTGGCGCAGCTATGGACGGCGCAGAAGGCGGCTTCTCCATTGCGGAAATATGCTGTTTCCTTACTGCTTTGCCAGTGGTCCCAATTACTATTATCAACGCCAAAAAGATTGACAGAAGCGAAGTGGGATTAGTAGGTTTTGTTATATCTATATTTGTTGTAGGATTTCTTGTAAGTAACCTTTATGGCGACAATGAAGTTAACTCTTTATTTTTGGGCAACTTACATACCCATTCATTATGGCATATTCTTAATGGAATGGGCGGATTGACTTTGGTATTCTGGATAGATTATCGCACGCTTAAACAAATAGCCGAAGGCTCTATCCCTCCCCCCAAAGGAAAAAGATCTTTTAAAGTTGTTATGGTCGAAAACAAGCCTAAAAAAACTAAACCCCAATTAAGCGAAGAACAAATAATTTATAAAAATCAAAAAAAGGAAGCTAGCAATTGGGGCTTAATAATAGGATTTTTAGCTCTTTATATTATTTTAGCCTTTACAGCAACTGTTATAGGCGCTGTCAAAGGAGCGCGAGGCGATTATTCTCAATATGATTACAGTCAGTTCCAGTTCCTTATAACAGCGGCAATAATATTTGTGGGACTAGGTTTGATGAGTATCTATCCGATTATTAAATTAGACAAGGCTGTAAAAAAATTAAAAAATCTTTAATGTGTTTAACAAAAACGGGGGCTTCAGAAGAAGTCCCTATCATTCTTTCAAATTGTTCGATAATATAACTATAGCATAGTGAAATTGATAAACTTTTTGTCAGCAGTTAAACAGAATTCTTAACTTAAATGTATTATCTTCAATTATATAATCTGTAATAGCGTTATTTTTTCTTGACAGTGAAATAATACTTTTTGTTCCAAACCCATGTCCTTTTTCAAAAGAGATTGACTGACCTTTTTTATCTAAAAGTATACTTCCGCTAAAGCGAACGCAACCTACGGATTTACCGTCACGATATTAGACACATCTTGCAAAATATTTATTATTTGCTTAAAGCCAGAGACATTGATAAGGCGATAGAATTTATAGATAAACATTGCAATAATCTTAAAGAAACTGAAATCAAAAAATATTGCAACAACATTGTTATAAATTCTATTTTGTCATGCTATTTTAACAAAATTAAAAAAGAAAATATAGAACTAAAATACCAATTGGATATACCCTCTGATATAGAAATAGATGAAAAGGATCTTTCAATAATTTTTGCAAAAAACGCAATAGAAAATGCCATTAACGCCTGTAAAAAGCTTGATGATGATAAAAAAAGAATAGAAATGAAATTTATCACTAATCCTAAAATGGTATTTGAAATATCTAATATCTCAAAAGTTTACGCAAAATGGATATAAGCTCTAACTTTTGAATAAGTAAAAAATTTAACTTCTAATATTATTTTTAAATTGAATTATTGTTTTTTATTATAAGTCGAAAAGCTTATTCTCATTTTTTTACCTTCATTGCTGTGGAAAAAGATATTTTCAGCGTTAAAAAAGGGATAAATTGTATTTGTCATACAATATTTATTGTTTATAAAAATTTCTATAATTGACTTATCACATAATATTTCTATATCAAGCTGTCTTTCTCCGCTTAAGTCACATTTTCTGATATTGCAATTTCCGTCAAGCTTGCTTCCCTTTATGGGATGCCCGCTTTTTTCTCTGTTAAAAATCAATACACCGTTTTTATACTCAATAAGCGTTTGACACTCTTTGTTGGCTCTCAAGGTTATTTGAAAATTCTTGTCCATTTCCTCAGTTTTTACTCTTAAAATAAAACACTCGCCCTTGACACCTTCAATCTCAAGCTTTTTATCAATAGACACATCTTTTGTCAATATATCCATATCAAAAAACTGATAAACTTCTTTTACAGGTTTTTGTCTGAGCTCGCCCTTTTCAAGATAAATCTCTCTTGGCAAAGTCATCATTCCCGCCCAATTGTGTTTAAGATAACTAATAGGTATACTTCTAAACCACATCCCCGCCCATGCAACAAGAATAACCCGCCCGTCATCCGTTCGGGTTGTTTGTGGAGCGTAAAAATCCGCTCCATAGTCAAGCTCTTTTTCCAAACTTTGGGGGATAAATTCACAACTATCAAAATTGGTCTTGCCAATTAAATAAACAGATGAATGTAAGTTTTGGTATTCTATACCTTTATTTTTGGTATACATAACGCTATAAATAAGGATATTCTTATCTTCGAAGGATATAAGGTCAGGACACTCATATATGCCTCTGGTATTGTTGTCTTCTTTTATCAAAGCGCCTTTATATTCCCAATTATAGAGATTATCCGATGTGTACATGGCAATTTGTCTGCCCTTATTGTATCCTGCGCCTATTACCATATAATAGC
>CAZVHD010000232.1:2678-3078 GCA_964626765.1 uncultured Christensenella sp. | reverse complement strand
CAGCAAGAGGTCTTAATACTGCGCCACTTTCTGATTTATCCAACGCCATAATAAGAAGCGCAAATATAGTAGTCAATGCAGTCATAAGAATGGGGCGTAGTCTGTCTATTCCTGTTCTTAATAAAGCCATTCGTCTTGGCACATTATTTTGTATCATTTGATTACAATAATCCACAAACACTATACCGTTATTGACAACAATACCCATTAAAACAATCAAACCAATCATTGCCATAACACTAAGGCTTAAGTTTGCTATAAACAGTGACATTACACAACCCGTAAAAGCAAGAGGAAGCGTACACATAATAATAAGAGGAGATTTCATTGATTGGAATTGCGCAACCATTATTAAATATACAAGCACAATAGCAAGCGCAAGAACAAAATAAAGGGTATT
>CAZVHD010000232.1:0-2668 GCA_964626765.1 uncultured Christensenella sp. | reverse complement strand
GGACATGTCAAGTTCTATTTTTTCTGGAACTTCATAATTATCATCAATGATACTGTTCACTTTTTCGGATAATTTATTTGTATTCAATCCTTTCTCAAAATTTATATATAGATTAGTTACTCTCTTTTTATTCAAATGGTCTATTGTGTCATAACTATCTGATGTAACAAGAGCTTTGGGTATTCTTTCAAAGTTTAAACCTTCGTTTTCACGATAGATTATTTCTCCCTCTTCATTTTTCAGGAAACATTCGTCATCAAGAAGTTTATAAAGGGGCACAACAATTGTGGGCGCTGTGGAATCTAATAAACTTGCTGAATTAATGCCGTATGTCAATAAATCAAACTCTTTGACTCTGTTAACTCTGTTATAAATCATTCCGTCAGTCATAGTGAATGACTTTTGTGTGAAATTCAAACCATTGTTTTTATCATCGTTTATTAATATGTAACTGAAAACATCGCCATTCCTCTCTAATGGTATCCTGCCTCCGTCTGCAATAAACAAGTTCTCGTCGTTTGTTTTTACATACACACCTTTATTGTAAGTGTTTTTAATCCAATAATCATTTTCAGATGTATTATTATCGTCACTTTTGTTGTTGGCTACATAAACAGGTATATCATTGTTATCACTGTCTTTACAAACATACCAGTTATTCACTTTGTAATCAGATGTATAGATATATACATCATAATCGGTATTTGTGCCGTCATCATTAACTAAATTCAATGTATGAGCGACTCCTGCTTCGGACAATGCGCTTTGAATCTGCAAAAATACCTGCGCTACAGTAAGTCCGTATACATTTGCCTTTTGTTTGTTTACTCTTATACGGTATTCTTCAACGGTTGATTCGCTTCCAATTGAGACATTCTCAATACCTTCAATAAATACAGGATCGCCTTTTTCATCAAATACAAAATCATCATTTTCATCTTTTTTTGTTAAAAGGTCTTTAATTTTTTGAGCTTCGGATTTCATTAAATCCAAGTCTTTACCATAAAACTTTATGGTTTGATCTCCGCCCATCATATCCATTGAACCCATCATTGTATTGCCTGATGTGTCAATTGTATAAAGACCTTGTGTATTTGTATAACCGCCAATGTTTTCTTTTATTCTTTTTGATAACTCTATACTTCCAAAGTCCCTTTCCTTTTCGTCAATCATTTTTATATTTGCTGATACGCTTGATTCTCCCAGCTCAAAGCCGGCTAAATTCATACCGCCCGATAACGATATTCCAACAGATTCAATTTCATCGTACTTTTGCGATTCTGTAATAATTTCTTCAATAATCATATCCACAACATCGTCATAAGTAAGGTAAGGTTCATCTATCGGCTTTTCCGCATTATACCTGTCAATCGCCACTTTATCTATACTTGTGGATATGGTCAAAGTTCCCGAATCTGAGTCAGGGAAAAGTATGGTATCCATATTTAGTATCATTAATATGCTTGTTCCAAACATACATCCGACAAGAATCAGCGGAACAATTTTGTGCTTTAATGAAAAATTGAGACTTTTCGCATATGCTTTCTTAATTATTAATAAAATCTTTGATTCTTTCTTTGCAGGTTTCTTTATAAGCGTTGAGGTTGACATAGGCACAAGAGTTAACGCTACAATAAGACTTGCAAGCAATGAGAAAGAAATTGTTAATGCCATATCGGTAAATATCTGCTTTGTCAGGCCTTCAATAAACGCAATAGGTAAAAATACAACAACAGTTGTTAGGGTAGAAGCGACTATTGCGGATGTTACCTGTTTTGCGCCCTGAATTGAGGCTACAAATATATTTTTCCCCTGCGATCTCATACGATATATGTTCTCTATTATTACAATGGAATTATCCACCAGCATTCCTAAACACAATGCGAGTTCGACAATTGAAACAATATTAAGCGTAATTACCGAAAAGTACATCATAACAAATGTTGCAACTACGCTTATGACAATAGAACTGCCGACCACAAAAGTTGCTTTTAAATCTTTTAAAAACAATAATAAAATACCTATAGCAAGAAGTCCGCCATATAAAAGGTTTTTTATCACATTATTTAACATAAAATCGATATAATCGCCATCGTTTGTCAGAATGGTAAAGTTAAACTCATTGTCATTATCTTCTGTTTCTTCCAAATAATTAACTACATCTTTTGATATTTCCGCAGTTGATTTATCAGGTTCCTTTTCTATTGAGATATTAACCGCGTCAGAAGATACTAGTTCACCGTTTTTCCTTGATAATAAAGTTGTTATCTTTTCGGTGGCGTCATCAAGAAAAGAGATATCCGATATTGAACCCAATGTAAGAGGAATAACCGCTTTATCATCAAGATTGCTTATGCTTTCCTTTAATAAAACAAAATTTATACTGTATTCAGCATCAACGGGTATACCTTCCCCGCCCTGAGATTCTGGTATTTCTACCGCTTCAGGGCTTAAAAGTTTGATAATTCCTATACTGCTTCTAAAAAAGTCCTCTATGTCTTCTTTAGTTCTTTCTCTAAAAAGATTTTCCAAACTCTCCTGCATTTCAGGATCAAGCTGTTCTTTTCCAGACCTTATTATATCAGTAAAGGTCGGAATAACGCTGTTGTCCGCAGCTTCTTGCATTTGCGCTTCCCAGTTTGCAGGTAAATCATCAATCCATTCCGCA
>CAZVHD010000231.1:0-3082 GCA_964626765.1 uncultured Christensenella sp. | reverse complement strand
TAAAAATAAGGCTATTGTATTGTTCAATGCAAAGGAATATGAATTCAGCAAGGATATAATTTTCAAGGAAAGCCTTTATGAAAAGAAAGTATTGTCCCTTAAAGAGTTCTTTGAGATAAAAGAAAAAAGCGACTGTCTTTTGGCTCAAAACTATCTTTTCAGGCTTTTGTCCACTAGATTAAAAAGCCAGAAGGAAGCCGAGCAAAAATTGAGAGATAAAGGCTTTTTCTCAAAGGCAGTAAAATACGCCATTAAAAAAGCCAACGAATATAAGCTTTTGGACGATGATAACTACGCAAAATGTTATGTAAACACCTATATAAAAAATAAAGGCTCAAACATGATAAGATATGAACTTATGAGAAAAGGAATAGAGGAAAACATAATAGAAAAACATCTAGAAGGAACTTCTGATATGCAAAAGCAAAGCGCTATTGAGCATGCAAAAAAATACTTAAAAATAAAAGGGGACAAGGCCACAAAAGAAAAGCTTTATAAAAAGCTATACTCCAAAGGATATAAAAGCCAAATGATTGTTGAGGTTTTGTCGGAAATAGATGATTTGAAATGAAGTTAGATATATTGGATAGCATTACAATAAAAGAACATTTTCAGAGGCTGGGGTTGAATATTGATTTTGTTTTTGGGGAGTTTGAATCTAGTCAAATCTATGCAAAAGAATTGAATCCTCTAAATGACACTATTGTCATATCTTCCCGGCAGGCCCAAGGCATGGGAAGAAAGGGAAGAAGCTTTTTATCAAATGAAGGCGGCTGCTACTTCAGCCTGATAAGGGCAAATAAAAATAGCTTTATGGTAACTATGCCCTTGATGTCGGTAGCCATAAGTCAAGTCTTAGAATCAATTGGATGTATTTGTGAAATTAAGTGGCCAAATGATATTTTGGTCAAAGGTAAAAAAATAAGCGGTATACTATGCGATATCAATAATGATAAAGTTATCATCGGGATGGGGCTTAATGTATACAATGATATATCGTCTTTATCTGATATAGCAACAAGCTTGCATCGCGAGGGATTTTATGAAATCACTAGAAGCGCTATAATTGCTGAGATAATAAGAAGATATTATGAACTCGAAAGAGCGGAACATTCACTTTTATTTAATGAGTATCAAAATCGTCTTGATATTATGGACAGAGCGGTTCATATTATGCAAAATTCCAAAATTATAAGAGGCACAGTAAAACAAATCACTCAAGAGGGTTTTTTACTTTTAGAAACACCTGAAGGGGATAAGACGATTATGAGTGGTGAAATTTTATAAAGGATAAAAACATCAGGTAAAAAAGCCCAAGCTTATCATAAGAGCTGAGTTAACTTTATTCATTAGGCTTTCATCCAATGTTCCTATTTTATCCATTAAACGCTTTTTATCCAGGGTTCTTATCTGTTCGGTAAGTACGACTGAATCTTTAGGCAGACCGCATGTAGTGTCAAGCTCAATATGTGTAGGCAGTTTTGCCTTGTTCATTTGTGATGTAATCGCTGCGGCTATGATTGTGGGTGAATGTTTGTTGCCTATATCGTTTTGGACTATTAGAACAGGACGGACTCCTCCTTGTTCACTGCCGATAACAGGGCTTAAATCGGCATAGTACAAATCCCCTCTTTTTACCATATTATTCCTTCCAGTATATCTCAAAATTTCATCCCTCACATTTCATTATATTAGAATAAATGGTGAGGGGTTCAAAAATAAGGATGTCCAAATGTATAAATCTTATACTTATCGTATGTTGCAAGATGAACGGGCAATAATAATTAATATCCATAAAATACCTTAAGATTTAAGCCGTAAATGTTTATTTTGTTTTACATTTTTAATTATTAGGTATATAATATAACCCAAATTATGGAATAGAGAGAGAGGCTTATAATTTATGAAAGAAAAGTTTTATATCACCACACCTATTTATTATCCCAGCGGTAAATGGCATCTTGGGACATGCTATACTACGGTAGTATGCGACGCCCTTGCAAGATTTAAGAGAATGCAGGGATATGATGTTTTTTATCTTACAGGAACTGATGAACACGGTCAAAAGATAGAAAAGGTCGCTAAATTAGAGGGTGTTCCCACAAAACAGTTTGTGGACAAACAGGTGGAATCACTTATTGATATATGGAAACTTTTGAATATATCTTATGACAAATTCATAAGAACCACTGATGATTATCATGAAAAGGCTGTACAAAAGATTTTTCAAAAGCTTTATGACAAGGGCGATATCTATAAAAGCGAATATGAGGGTTGGTACTGCACCCCTTGCGAGGCTTTTTGGACAAAGACACAGCTTAAGGACGGCAAATGTCCCGATTGTAAAAGAGAAGTGGAGCTCACTAAGGAAAGCAGTTACTTTTTTAGGTTGAGTAAGTATCAGGACAGACTCATTGAGCTTATTGAAAACAATCCCGAGTTCTTACAGCCAAAATCAAGGCAAAACGAAATGCTTAACAACTTTCTTAAGGTAGGTCTTCAGGACTTAGCTGTATCGAGAACCTCTTTCAAATGGGGTGTGGAAGTGCCTTTTGATAAAGACCATGTAATTTATGTATGGATAGACGCTTTGAGTAACTATATCACCGCTTTAGGGTATATGGGCGAGGATGACAGCCTTTTTCAAAAATTTTGGCCCGCTGACATACATATGATGGGCAAGGAAATCATAAGGTTTCACTCTATCATATGGCCAGCGCTTCTTATGGCTTTGGATGTGGAGCTTCCTAAAAAAGTATACGGTCACGGATGGTTGCTTTTTGGAAGTGACAAAATAAGCAAAAGCAAAGGAAATATTATAGACCCTGTTATATTATCCGAAAGATATAAAGTTGACTCGGTCAGATATTATCTTTTGAGAGAAGTACCGTTTGGGCAGGATGGAGCTTTTACAAATTATACATTCCTATCAAGAATAAACAGCGATTTATGTAACAGCCTAGGAAATCTATTGAGCAGAACCACCGCAATGGTAAATCAATATTTTGACGGCATACTGCCAAAGAGCAAAAAGAAAGGCGAATTTGATGACGATTTGATAAATATAGCCAACAATGTTTTT
>CAZVHD010000230.1:0-3088 GCA_964626765.1 uncultured Christensenella sp. | reverse complement strand
TTTAGATAGCGCATATGCAGACTCCAATAGTGTTACTTTTCTTTACGCCGAAAACCTTGATTTTGACGGAGAAGTCGAGGATTATGATACTGAAAATTTACATTTTGCAAGAGGCATAACGGTTTATTTTGAAGTTATCTCCCCATATTATACAATTTATATTTACAATAGTCTTGCTCAGCAGGTAAACAATACAGACCCCTTGGAGCCTGATTCAAATAATATAGCCGCCTATCAGGTCAATCATAATGGAGCCCTGACCATAAGATGTTACGCTACGGACAACGAAGGCGTAATCATGGAGGGAATTTACGACGATATTCAGGTGAGAAGCGACAACCTTTCTCCCAAAGAGCCGGATATCAATCTTATGCAAGAATGGGTCCGATATGAAAATGGATATTTGGTGCAAATTGACCACCTCAACGAGGACAACGGAAGTTCTGGAGCCTACAAGGCCGACATAAAAACTGTTTATGAAGATTTAACAGAGGAACAAAGAACTATTATGTCACCGACATCAAACGATGCTTTTATGATTTATCAGGAATGCGATATTTACATAACAGTTTATGATTATGCCGGCAACAAAAAAGACAGCGAATTTAGCTTTGACAAGTTTGACTCAAGTCCTCCTTTACCGCCACAATTTGACTTGACTCCCAATGTGGAAATTGGCGAGCAAACAAACGGGTACGCAAGGAGTTATTCGGTAACGATAAACTTTGGCGAGGATGACAAGTCAGGCATCGATTATGATAGCATGAAATACACCATAAACGGTCAGCTTTATGATTATGAGGGAGGCTTTAATCTCAACGAGCAAAAAAATTATACCCTTACCGCTTATTATAAGGACAACGCAGCAAATACATCGGATACAGCGAGTATAAATGTTGACAACATAGACAGGACTGAACCCTCAATAAACAGCAAAAGCCTGCATATAGACCTTAGAAAGGAAAACCCCTACAAACTTAGGTTGCAGTGTACGGACGGAATGAGCGGTGTTGAAGGAATAGAAACCGAAGGTATAAACGCTGAATTTGAAAAGAGGCAATACAATTGGTATGAAGCAAGCTTTACCGATTTGGATGTATCATCGATAAATATAAGAGTGTCTGACAATGTGGAAAATGTCACCACCACAAATATACTTACTCATCATTTTGGCGACCTTGATATTAGAGATTTAGCTGAAGATTACAACGATACTTTTCTGGCTGTTGAAGAGGAAGAATATTCCCAAAGAGCATGGGAAAACATTTTGGATTTATATTCTGAATTAAACATTATGCTCATGACAGAAGATACGCCGATGTCCGACTTTGACAATATAACCTCAAGAATTGACACAGCTCTTTTGGGTCAAGTGGAATACAGATACTCCATAAGAACAGTACCCGAAGGAATAAGAACAGGTATCAGTTATGAAATAGATGAAGAGGACCTCTTTGAATTGAGAAAAGGCGATGTCATAACGCTTATATTGGACGAGGCGTCGTCTGATGCCGACACAAGAGACGCTTACAAAAATACCGCAAAAACCCTTTCAGACTATGAAAAATGTTTTGCAAGACCTTTTATGTTAAGCTTTAACTACAATGGAGAACCTTTAGAACATGAATTCGAAAACGGTGTGACAATCACAATTCCCGTTCCCTATGGATACGAGGCAAGATATTTTGAAATAATTGATTTAGACGAGGAACAAAAGATTGAAAGCCAAACCATAAATAACCAAATAAATTTCACCATAAATTCAGCGGGAGTTTACGCTATGATTGTTGAAGGTGAAAAAATAATCGAAGAAGAGCCTCAGATAAGAGGGCTTAAAGTTTTTGGGAAGGTCATAAATTGGGGAGCGGTTGGGGGTTCGCTTGCAGGTATTGTAGTGCTTGCAGGCGGGCTTATTACATTTTTAACGATAAGATATAAAAAGCAAAAATAAATTTTTTGACAAATTATAAGGGTGAGAATAAAAGGGGTATAAGGATTAAATGTTATCAACACTAAAGAGCTTTGCTTTGGAAGGCATAAACGGGTATCCCGTGGAGATTGAGGTTTTTAGTCAATCGGGAATACCGTCTTTTGATATTGTGGGACTTGCGGGCAGCAGTATTAAAGAATCAAGAGATAGAGTAAGAGCCGCAATAAAAAATTCTTCATACGAATTTATGCCCAGAAAAATTACGGTCAATCTTGCTCCTGCAGACACCAAAAAAGAAGGCTCATTGTTTGATTTGCCAATAGCGGTGGGTTTTTTGGTTAGCACAGGGCAGATACCAAGAAAGGGTTATGAGGATTATGTCTTCATGGGAGAAATGTCTTTAGACGGTTCATTAAGAAGACTCAATGGAATGATGCCGCTTATTATTTCCGCCTTTCAGCAAGGACATAAAAAATTTATTATTCCAAAAGTAAACGCTATGGAAGCAAGCTATATTAAAGGCATAGAGGTTTATGCCTTTGAAAGCCTTGTGGATGTTGTAAATTTTCTCATAGGATTATCTACGGCAAAGCCGGTGGAAAAAAAGGAATATGAAAGCAATCGAAAAATTAACAGCTTCGGTCCTGACATCAGCGAAATAAAAGGTCAGGCAATGGCAAAAAGAGCAATGGAAATCGCTGTCTCAGGCGCTCATAACATTCTTATGTGCGGCAGTCCGGGCACAGGGAAAACAATGCTTGCAAAGTGTGTGCCCACAATTATGCCTCCCATGACTTTTGAAGAGGCGATAGAAGTCACTAAAATCCATTCAGTTTCGGGAACGCTTGACCCCGAAGAGGGTATAGTTACAGCAAGACCTTTTCGTTCCCCTCACCATACAGCAAGTCTATTTAGTCTTACGGGAGGAGGAGCAAAGAGCACTCCGGGCGAAGTCAGCCTTGCCCACAACGGAGTTTTGTTTTTGGATGAAATGCCAGAGTACGCCAGACACACCCTTGAAACATTAAGACAGCCTTTGGAAGACGGCGTTATTACAGTTACAAGAGTTGCAAGGACGGTTGAGTATCCTGCTCATTTTATGCTTGCAGCAAGCATGAACCCGTTCCCACGCGGATATTATGGCAGTAAAAGCAATGT
>CAZVHD010000229.1:0-3102 GCA_964626765.1 uncultured Christensenella sp. | reverse complement strand
CGAAGTTGGCGATGTAGTGGGCGAGGATGTTACACCCAAAAAGCTGTCTAGAATTGCCGCGCAAACAGCAAAGCAAGTTATAATGCAAAGAATAAACGAAGCAGTAAGAGAGCAAATAGCAGCAGAAATGAACGAAAAAGAAGGCGAGCTTGTCTCCGCCGTCATAAGAAGAATAGACAATAATATTGTATTTGTAGAAATTATGGGGTCGCAAATGGAAGGTGTCATGTCCTTAAACGACCAGATTTTCGGCGAAAAATATGAAGTTGGAGACAGAATAAAAGTTTTTGTAAAAAGAGTCAGAGACACATCAAGAGGAACACAAGTAGTTGTTTCCAGAAGTTGCGCAGGCTTTGTCAAAAAACTGTTTGAATTGGAAGTTCCGGAGATTCGCTCAGGACTTGTGAAAATCAAGAATGCAGTCAGAGAGGCGGGCAACAGAACAAAGATTTCTGTATATTCTGATGACCCCAACCTTGACGCTTTGGCATCTTGCGTTGGTCAAAAGGGCGTAAGAGTCAACGCCATAGTTGCCGAACTTAATGGAGAAAAAGTTGATATTATACTTTACACCCCCAATCTTGCAGACTATATAGCGCGCGCTTTAAGTCCTGCAAGACCCATAATGGTCAAACTTTCCGACGACGAAAAGCATGCGGATGTTATAGTCAATGATGACAAGCTTTCACTTGCAATAGGCAAAGGCGGAATGAACGCAAGACTTGCCGCAAGACTATCGGGCGTAAAAATAGATATAAAGACCTTATCAGAGATTACAGATATGGATGAGGAAGAAGAAGATTTCGAAGAAAGCCTGGAAGAAACCCAAGATGAAGGCGTGAAAGAAGCAGAAAATAATGAAAAGGACAATCAGGAAGAATCTGAAAAAGAGGAAGGAGATATTGACAAAGAATAATAAAGACCCTTTAAGAATGTGCGTTGCCTGCAGGAAGATGAAGCCAAAATCCGAGCTTATAAAAATTTCTATGACAAAATCAGGCGCATACAGTTTTCATCCGCAGGCCGAGGGAAGAGGGGCGTATGTCTGTTCAGAAAAAGAATGCGTCAACAAATGCTTAAAGAAAAGGCTTTTGAACAAGGCGTTCAAGAGGAGTATCCCCTCAACAGTGTATGACAACCTAGGAGAACATTATGAAGGGATTAAGCAAAATTAAGAGTTATGTAGGCTTTGCCATAAAGGCAAAAAAAACAGTTTTTGGAGTAGATAATATTCTAAAAGTGAAAAGGGGCATATGTCTGATAATATATGACGACGACCTTGGCGCCCCAGGCAAAAGAAAGATAAAGAATTTTGCTGATAAGGATGATATTATATGTTGTCAAATGAATATGAAAGATATAATTTCTAAAGAGAATTGCAAGGCAATAGGATTGAAAGAAAAAAATCTAGCCAATGCAATAATACAAGTAATAAAGGAGAGCAAAACAGTATGAGTGATAACAACAACAGTACCCGAGAAGCCAAAAACAGCGATAAAATAGGAAGGGCGATTAAGGAATACGAAAAACAGGTTATCAGTTCTTATATGGCTGCAATAAAGGAAAAATTCAGTTTGCTTGAAAAAAAGAAAGCTGACTTTGTCGTCAGAAAAAAGATATTGGAAGAGGCTGAAGAGCAAAAGCTGCAAAAAAACAAGAAACCCGAAGAGAAGCCTCAAGAAGAAACACTTAAGACAGAAGATATGCCTGAAAAAAGCAAAGAAGCTGAGGTTGAACAAAAACCAAAGACTGAAATTGTTGAGGAAACTGACCCCGAAAAAGAAAAAGCGGCAAATGGACCTGAAAAACTGATACCATTTGTAAAGGACGCCAAGGGAGCGTCTTCTGTAAAAAAGGTTGATTTGCAAAGACAGGACACTAAACATATCAAAGATGTTCAACCCAAAACAAACCAGTTTGAAGACAGCAAGCCTAAAGAACCGGTTAAACACAAGGTTGAAAAAGCAAAAGTTAGAGATGACAAAAGGAACCTTAACAAAAAGGCTAAGATTAAAAAGGGATATGAGCAGAACACATCCCCAGTGGTTATGACGAAAGCGGAGAAATCAGAAAAATCAGAACCAGAAAGGCAAAGGCCGAAAAGAAAAAGGATTTCAAGCCCATAACAACAGTGATTACAAATGCCGTAATAAATTCAGAAAACATAACCATAAAACAGCTTAGCGAAAAAATTGGAAAGGCAAGCGGAGAAATCATAAAAAAACTTTTTGATTTGGGCATACTAAAGACCATAAACGACACAATAGATTTTGACACAGCGGAATTGATAGCGTCTGAATTTAAGATAACGCTAGAAAAACAGGTGTCAAAGACAAGCGAGGAGCAACTTATAGAGTTATTTGACGAGAACACTAAAGAGGATGAACAAAACCTTAAACCAAGACCTCCGATAGTTACTATTATGGGACATGTTGACCACGGAAAAACATCAATACTGGATTATATAAGAAAATCAAGCGTAGCGTCAGGCGAAGCCGGTGGAATAACTCAGCACATAGGAGCTTATAGTATTGAGGTCAATAAATCAAAAATAACATTTATTGATACGCCGGGTCACGAGGCATTCACTTCTATGAGAGCAAGAGGAGCGAATATCACAGACATTGTCATAATAGTTGTAGCTGCGGACGATGGAATAATGCCTCAAACAGTAGAAGCCATAAATCACGCTAAAGCAGCGGGAGTTCAGGTTATTGTTGCCATCAATAAGATGGATAAACAGCAGGCAAATCCCGACAAAGTACTTCAACAGCTTTCAGAACATGACCTACTTGTTGAGCAATGGGGCGGAGATATTCCAGCAATAAAAGTAAGCGCCCAGACGGGTATGGGCATACAAGAGCTGTTAGAGAACATTATCACGCTTGCGGAGATAATGGAGCTCAAAGCCAATCCTGAAAGGACGGCAAAAGGTACAATTGTAGAATCAAAACTGGACAAAGGAAAAGGTCCGGTAGCAACAATACTTGTACAGACAGGCACGCTTAAGGTATCTGATTTCATAGTTGCAGGAGTTGCAACAGGCAAAATAAGAGCTATGTATGACGACAAAGGAAGAAAGGTAAATAAGGCCTTCCCAAG
>CAZVHD010000228.1:0-3165 GCA_964626765.1 uncultured Christensenella sp. | reverse complement strand
TCTTGCAAAAGCTCATCAGTAACATAGCAAAGCCCGGTTAACTTTTTCAAACTCAAGTCCATTTGTCTGAACTTTGGTTTACTTGAACTTATTTTATCAGCCTCATTTTCCCAAAAAGTTTGAACTCCTCCCCACCTTGAGCCGTTGTCTCTTGAATCCTCATCGATAGAATTGATTTTTAAACCATTTGCATTTTTTGATATGGGAATTTTCTTAACTTTACTTGCCAGAATTCCAGTATCATATGTTCTTTTCAATAAAGTCTTTACAAATTCTTGTTGTACAAGAAAGCCTCCATCCGAAGGATTGCTTTCATTAAGACCGCTTGCCGCTCTTGTGGATAGTCTGTTATCAAGATTTCCTCCTGGACACACCGCTCTGTAAACCGCCATCATTTGTTCACCAAAGCTGGAAAACTTCTTTGTTGTCTCCACCGGCGCTGTCCTTACTTCAGGCTCCTCGTCTTTTTCAGATTGTTTCTGTTCAGGCTCAAGCGACAGCATTTTCTTTGACCTTGTTATGCTTTCGTCCCAGCTTCTTATCTCTTCTTCAAGTTTATCAACCTGAGTTTTTTCCTCGTCGGTAAGAAACCTTGATTCCTCCTCCGCTTTTTGCAATATAGCCATTGCTTTAAGGCGTGAATCTTCTCTTTTTGCTTCCATTTCCATAATCTTTTTAATATCCATGCTTTCCTCCATTTATATATTTTTAAATTTATGAATTAATTTTTTGAGTTTTTGTTTTTCTTTCTCTTTGTCAATCTTTTCTTGACGCTGCTTGTCCTTGTCAGCTTTCTGAGCTCTATACTCGTTATAGCTTTCCATAGCTCTAACTCCAACGTCCGTTGCCATATATGCTGGAAAAGTAACAGGCGACACATCAAACAACTTAACCTTTTTCAGCTCCCTAATGTCATAACCGTCTTCATAACGCCACTCGTCTTCTTCAACGGTAAATCCAAAAGACATCTGATTAATATCGCCTCTTTTAATTGAAGTTCTTAAATCTTTTGCCCAAGCTGTATCGGGAGGCATAATCCTTACAAGCAAGCCGTGTTCGTCTTCTCTCAGCTCCAGCGTTCCCGCTTTGTTTCTGCCTAATACATAGTTCGGATCATGATTAAACAAAGCCCTTATATCATCTTTTTGCAAACTCTCCGAAAAAGCTCCTCTCTTAACCTTTTCTTTGAATGGGAATATTCCTCCTAAAGTTTCCGACCAACTGTCAAATACCGCTGCATGGCCTTCAATAAAGCTTATTTCACCTTCTTCCGCTACTCTCAGCTCCTCTATAGGCACTGTTCTTATTTCCTTTTTATTTTTCATCCATTCCTCCTTGTACTGAACTTTTCAAATTAGCGCTTACCATATTGCCATTTACCAAATAATCGTTACCGCCTTTTTCCTCGGGTATTGGATTCATTTCTTCCAGCGCCCTTATTTCGTTTATACTCATCCAGCCATTCTGTCTTGCTGTGGCGTACCCTTGCATTCTTGTTGCAAAATCGCCTCTAAGTAAACCGTCAACATTAAACTTTACATAATATATCCTTCGCTCTTTTTCACTTAATAGGCTTTTATATATCGCTTGCTCCCATCTCACTAGCCACGGCCTTATGGTATGCGTTACAAAGTCTATTGACTGGTGCTCAATGTTAGAAAAAGTTGACCTTTCCAAATCCCCTACTAAATGAGGCGGAACTCTGAATATACGGCATATCTCATTGAGCTGATATTTCCTTGTTTGTAAAAACTGGCTAGCCTCTGGCGATAATCCTATTTCGTGGTATTTCATACCTTCTTCAAGAACAGCTACCTTATTACTGTT
This sequence comes from uncultured Christensenella sp., assembly GCA_964626765.1. GTDB lineage: Bacteria > Bacillota > Clostridia > Christensenellales > DTU072 > DTU072. The sequence goes on along the minus strand of CAZVHD010000228.1, from coordinate 1,338 downwards.
TCTTGTTCCTTGATATACTTTGTTCCAGCTTTCTCTCAGCTTTTCAGGGTCTTTAACCGCTCCGGGGTGTTCAAGCACTCCTCCAGGCCTTGCGCCATTGCCGAAAAACCTTGCTCCAAATTCCTCAGTTGCAAGAGCTAAGCCTATTGCCTCTCTTGCTTGGTCTATTGGTGACAACCCTTTAATGCCGTCATAGCCTAAGCCAATCACATGAAATATCTGTTCAGGTTTATATATAAAAGTCTTGTTTGTCGTATCGTCCGTATAGGTATACTTGATTTTTGTTGTGTTGCTATCTCTTTCAACTTTCATATTCTGAGGCTTTAAATACCACAGTTCTTTGACATGCCCTGACTTATCTCTTATTATCCTTGCATATGCGTTTCCGTACAACAAAAGAGAGGTCATCATAACCTCCCTGAAATTAAAGCTTGTCATCTCGCCGTTTGGCATATCGTGCAAAACTTCATACAATGGATGCTCTGTGGCTTTAGTATTCTTATCCTTTTCCCTTCTATATAAAAACAGTGGCAAACTTGCCACTGTTTCCGCTAACACTCTTACACAAGCATATACCGCTGAGGTTTGCATGGCTTTTATCTCGTCTACCGCTACCCCGCTCGCAACTCCAAAATCTACATCCACTCCACGAATAAATTCATCAAGTCTTGAATCTATTGTTCTTTTCTTAGGCTTATCCCTGCTCCTTTTGAATATTCCCATTTATCCTCCTGTTTTTGTGCATTATAAAACCGCTCTTTTATGAACGGCTTTAAAACAAAATTGATACAACCAAATTCAAATTAATTTAATATGTAGTTTCCTCAACTTCAGGAAGTGTAATTGTTGTATCATTTAAATCTTTAATTGTCATAGTAAAAGGCATAATCATTCCTTCACTATTTATTTCTCCATCAATAATACACTTATCACCATCTATTACGAGTGCAAGAGTATCAGCCTCCATCCCATCTAAAAATTCTGGGTTAGCATCATCTTTCAAAACAAATTTTTCTTTATCTTTGGAATATTCATAATTGTCAGAATTAAATAATTCTTCAAATTCTTCTTCTGAAGAAATTTCCTCTTCTTGTTCTTCCGGTGTTTCATTTCTTGTCCAATTGCCATAATTATCTTTAGTATAGGTATAAGTAGTTTCTCCAATAACTTCTACATATTCTTCAGGGTCATCAAACATACTTGAAGTATATTCCTTATTCCCATCCATTTTCATTGTCATTGACATTTTCCCAAAAATTGGTGCATCCATTTCTATTACTATGGTTGCGCTGTCTGCTTTTTCTAATCTTTTATAATACCTGTCTATTTGTTTGTGAC
>CAZVHD010000227.1:0-3192 GCA_964626765.1 uncultured Christensenella sp. | reverse complement strand
AACAAGTCTATAATATTCTTCGTACACCACATTGCCGGCTCCGTCATAAATGGGGTCATATAAGAATTCTGATATTTCAGGAACCTCTGCGCCATAAGCTTTTTCAAAAATAAGCATTTGACCGTCAGGAAAAAGCTCAGGATGTGTCAAAGGCGCATCTTGAGCGTTTGTCATATCAAAAGAAAATTCCATTTCCCTTTTAGTAATTATAGCATCCTCAATAGTTGTTCGTGTGGGAGGACTGTATTGATTGAGTAAATAGTCTTTTCCCGAACCCTCGTCAATAAGTTGGATTATAAACCTGACATCTATGGTTTTTCCTGTGCCTGCCGCAGGAGAGTTAAAAACAGGTCTCACCCTGGCCCTAATAAAATCGCCGGCAAAATCCTCATACGAGGTTTCCCCTACATAGTATATATCAGTTTCCCATTGGTCATCAAAACTATATTCTGTAAAGTCAGCTTGCAAAAGCCCGTCATATTCTTTTTGCGTAAACACAGTAAGTTCCTCAGGGTGTTCAAGCTGCTTTCTAGATACCGAAAAGGTTCTGACATCGTAGTTAAGGTTCAGTATACCGCATTGATAAGAATCTTCATAATCTTCTATATCGACTCTTGTTCCGTCATAATAAACCCGAATATAGTGATAGTAATTTCCTACAAGAGGAGTGTATCTGGTGTATTCTATTAAATCCATCTCTTCGCCGCTGGAGGTTTTTCCGATGAAGTCCACTTGAGAAGGATTGTCCTGACCTGACACAAAAGCTCTTCCAATTTTTACTTCAATCTCAATATCGTATGTGGAGTCTCCATTATAAAAACCAATAGTTTCTCCCATAAGATCTCCCGAATATACAACACCTATATTTCCTTCAGAGACCGCTGAACTACTTGAGGCAAGCTGATATGGAAGGTCTTCTGGTTGTTGCCTGAATCCGTATTCCTTGGTGAGAGTGTTCATTTCTATATTGATTTGCACTGGCATTATTCTGGCTTCTTCAACAACTGTCTCTATGCTATAGGGCGGGTCGGAATCACCTATGTAACCGCCCTCTCCGTCTGATATAACAATATAATAGTTGGCAAGCTGTGGCACAGCGCTCTGATTGAGCTGATATTTATAATTTATTGACTTGTCATATAGAACATTTCCATTACTGTCTTGCGAGCTTACAGACTCTGAAGGATTTCCCCATTCGTCCATAAAATATGAGTCGTCAAAAAGCACCCAATAAGCGTTAAAACTACTGGGGTCTTCTTTTATCTCCTGCAAGTCAGAGGCCAAAAGACCGCCCACAACATCATCTCCGTCATATACTTTTGAGTTCTCAAGTAGGTAGTCGTATTTGGTTTGGCCTGAGCCTTCGGAATGTAACGAACCAAGATTGGCGGCGGAATCAGTACCGTCATATTGTTTCTCGTCTTTAAGAACAATACTCCCTGAAACAAGAGACGACCCGTCGAATTGGGCTGGATCCATAAGCATGGGGCGTCTTTGTATTGCAAAAGTTCTTTTATTTGTAGCAGGGTCATCGGAATCTGTTCTATAATTGAGATATTCTATTTCATCAGAGGACGAAGAATTGGCAAGATATAAGTCCAGGTCATATTGACCCACTTCTTTAACCTCTGATGAATAATGGGTCCACTCATAACCCAAATAATAATCCTCAATGCTTTGCGAAAGACCAAATGCCTGATTTATTTCAAAATAATCGGTCAATTCAATATGCGTGTCAAGATCTATATAGTCAGTTTTGTCATATACCACAGAAAAATCCTCTTCAGTGGATGAAATCAAAACTGTCGCAAAAAGCGTCAAGTCCTCTGACCCGTTATAGGTCAAATTGCTTCCTCCATAAGTGGCGTTTACGGTTACTTCATAATATCCGCCATATTGAGGATATTGACCTCCCCAGTCGGGTGAGCCACTACTTACATTTGCGGTATAAGAATAAGAAGAGTTTTCGGTGTTCGTAAGAGTTAAGGTATATGTATTGATGGTTTGAGGATCATCTTCCTCATCATCATTTACTAAAACGGTACTTATGGGCAAAAAAGATGATGAAAACCATTCGGTATATTCAAATTCATCATCATTAAAGTCTACTGAAAGGGACACTGCGGCATAAGCGGGTTTATTGCTGATAGCGTCCAAATTAATACTACAAAAAATCAAACATACGCTAAGAAAAAATAACATAACAACAAGCAGTAACGACAATATCTTTTTTGACTTTATTGAACCCATTTAGGAGCCTCCACTTTGACCAACATTTTGACTACTATTTTTTAAATATAATAATGCACTATTTATATTATATATATATTAAAAAGGTTTGTCAATATTGAAAACTGTAAAAAACGCATAAAAAAAGCAAATCCATCTTTGTAAATTTGAATTTGCTTATCTGCTTTAATATTAATATCTGAAAACGCTTTATTTTGTGGTTTTTTTCTTTTTCTTTTTGCCTTTATATCTATTTGCCTCATAAACAGGAGTAATTATTTTTTCTGCCTGAAATTGCACAAAATTGCTCCACATCAGTGAATAAAAACCACCCCCAAACACCAATAAAAGCGCTATAACTATTATTCTTACAAATCCGCTAAGAACAGCAATTAAAACAAACGGAAGTACCGATATCGCCGCAATAAATAAAGATGGAACAAACATCGCCAAAATCAATAAGAACGAGTTTTTCAGCTTAGCTAAAAGCGGTAATTTGTATATTGATATCATTGGCAAAATATAGGTGATGAGCATTACGGAAAAGAGCCCCGCAACAGACGCTGCCACAACCAAAACCCATTCGCCGCCTCCCGCAAGACCTTGCCACTTTTGTCCAATAAAAAATATAAACGAATTTGTAATGCCCGCAAATAAAACAGCAAAAACAATCATAACAATTAGATATTGCAACCAGTTGTTTTTAACTCCAATAAAAAACTCTTTAACTATTCTCGGCACTTTATTTCCATAGGTATCTTTTTTATATAAAAATGGCTCCTGCCAAATATACTTTATAGCAACATGAAACATCCCTGCAAGACCAAAACTAATAAAAGGTATACAACAAGCAATAGCTAAAAAATAAAGTTGATAAGCCTCAAGAATATTGAGTCTCCCAGCCATAATCTCCTGTCCTTGACTCAATCCAATACCGATATTATTCATAAAATAAGGCAACTT
>CAZVHD010000226.1:0-3207 GCA_964626765.1 uncultured Christensenella sp. | reverse complement strand
ACATTCCTCTGAACGTAAAATAAATCAGGCCAAATATTTTTCCCGGATTTGTTTCTGCCAAACTGGATATTCAGGCCCGTTCGATCCCCTATGTAGTTGTGTCTTTTGGCAGACCAAGGTTTACATGCCTTGTGGACACGGGCGATGATGGTTTTCTGGAAATTTCAGAATTATTAAAGAATCATATTCCTAATGGGGTGATCCGCAGGGGATGGGGCAGCGCGGTAACAATGTTGCTTAGCAAGCAAAAAGCAGACAACACCTCGGTTTATGAAATAATAAAACACTACAAAATGAAATCGGTGAGCATTGTCGCCCATTCCTTTGGAGGCAGAGTAGCGCTTAAACTTGCCCACAAATACGGGTATGTTTTGGATAGATTGATTTTGATAGACTCAGCGGGGATAAAACCACGAAGAGGCGTCAAGTATCATTACAAGGTACTTCGCCACAAACTCCTTAAAAAATTACATATAAAGCATAAATCAGGCTCTGCCGATTACAATAAGCTAAAAGGCGTTGAGAAAAAGACATTTATAAACATCGTAAATGAGGATTTAACGGATATTTTAGAGAAAATAACTCTACCCACTCTTATAATATGGGGGAACAAAGACAAGGACACTCCCATATATATGGCAAAGAAGCTTAACAGAAAATTGTGCTCTAGCGGACTTGTGGTTATCAAAGACGCCGGACACTTTTCTTATCTTGACAAACCCGGAAGGGTCTTAATAATCATAAGAAGTTTTATGTCAGAGGGGTAAGGTATGGTATATCTTCATGCAATTTTGTTTTTGAGCCTGATGCTAGCGTATGGTTTTCACTATTTTAATATGTTGCAAAAAAACAATTACAAATTCAAAACCAATCTAAAAAGTCAAACATTTTATCTCTTTAACTCGATGATAATATTATTCTCAGGCGTTATCATAACAATGCTTTCTGGGCGTTTGAGCCCGTTTGTGAATTCAATAATTTTGAACTGCTTTTTATACGCTATGATTTTTTATCTTGCGATAAGCTACTTTAACAAAAGGCAAAAATTTGTATTCACAGCAAGGGGTAAGAGACTTTTTGGTTTATATTCAATAGTTTGTATTATATCTTTGAGTGTTTTTCTAATAAGAATTCAACACCTTATGTTTTTGACGATTTTTATAATTCTATTTCTTACGCCATTAATTTCAATAGCGTGTAACAATATACTTCTACCTTTTGAAACAAGAAACAATAAAAAGTATATAGTTATTGCAAAAAACAAATTGGCAAGCAGCAATATGCTTATAAAAATTGGTATAACAGGAAGTTTTGCAAAGACCAGTTGCAAGAACTTTTTGAACTATATGCTCTCGGCAGCTTATAATGTCCATGCCACAAAGGCAAGCTACAATACGCCTCTTGGCATAGCCAAATCAGTGAGCGAGCTCAATAAGGCGGCGGATGTTTTTATAGCCGAGATGGGAGCCAGAAAGACGGGAGATATAAAAGAACTTGTCGATATAGTAAAACCCAAATACGGTATTATGACAGGTGTCACATGTCAGCATCTTGAAACTTTCAGAACCGTTGAAAATATTTTTAAGGAAAAAGAAGAACTTGTAAAAGGCCTTCACCCTGACGGATTTTGTGTTTTTAACGGTGAGAACAGTTATAGCAAATATATGTATAACAAAGCAAAAATTGAAAAGACCATCGTAGGTTTTGATGACAGCTATGATGTGTACGCCAAAAACATAAAAATCACACCCAACGGAAGCAATTTTGAAATGTTCATAGAGGGAAAAAAAATCATTTGTCATACAAGGCTACTTGGAAAACATAACATATTGAATATACTGTTATGCGCATCCCTTGCAAAAAAACTAGGAATATCCGATAACGACCTTAGAAAAAAGATAACATCCCTTGAGCCTGTGCCTCATCGCCTTCAGGTTATAAAAAGCCCCAACGGCATAACTATCATAGACGACAGTTATAACTGTAATCTTGAAGGGGCGGTAAGCGCCTTACAGACCTTAGCAGAGTTTGATGGAAGAAAAACGGTATTTTCTCAAGGTATTATTGAGTTGGGATTCCAAAAGCAAAAGGAGACAAATAAATATCTTGGATATCTTATCTCCAAGGTGGCTGATATAGTAATACTATGCGGAGAAAACAGCGACTATATAAAAGACGGACTCAAAGAAAAGAAATTCAAAGGCAAAATATACACCTATAAATCTCTCAAAGCTGCCCAAAAGGATTTTACAAATATACTGAAAAGCGGGGATGTGTTGCTTTTGCAAAACGATTTACCTGAATATTATTGAGGGGGAGAAATGAAAGGCAATTTGATAATAATTTATGGCGGACAAAGTTGTGAACACGATATTTCAATTATAACAGCGCTTTATACATACAATGCGGCAAATCTGGAAGATTATGAAAAAACCCTTGTATATCTTCGTGACGGTGAATTTTTTATTGGAAATGGGTTGAGTAAAATCACTTCGTATATAAGCTTTAACAAAGCCCTGTATGAAAAAGTATTTTTTTATAAGGGTGCAATGTATAGGAATAAAAAACCTAAAAAGCCGCTTTTTATTGTGGACTGCGCTGTTTTATGTGCTCACGGCGGCGAGGGAGAAAACGGAGCGCTGCAAGGTTATATGGAAATTAACGATATAGCCTATACATCTGCAAAGGTATACACCAGCAGTCTTTTGATGGACAAAGTAAACACTAAACGAATGCTTAATTATTTGGGCTATAAAACACTTCCTCATTGTGTAGTGGAAAAAGACAAGGACTGCAATTTTTGTGAAATTGAACAAGAACTGGGCTATCCTGTCATAGTCAAGCCTTCAAAACTGGGTTCAAGTATTGGAATCACAAAAGCCAAAAACAGAGACGAACTGGACTATGCGGTGGAAACAGGGCTTATGTATGACAAAAAACTGCTTGTGGAAAAATGTCTGGAAGACTTTACGGAAATAAATGTAGCGGCGTTGAAAAGAAAAGGTGAAATTATTTGCAGCATACCCGAGAAACCGATTGTCAACGGAGATTTTCTCTCTTTTGAGGATAAATATTCAGTAGTAGACAAGTGCAGCCTACAAAAGGAAATTCCCGCCAAAATAAGCAAGAAATTGCATGAAGAAATCAATCGAATTGTAAAAAAGCTTTATATAGATTTTGAGCTTGACGGGGTAATTAGAGCAGATT
>CAZVHD010000225.1:0-3231 GCA_964626765.1 uncultured Christensenella sp. | reverse complement strand
AAACACCACACTGGTAATATCTGTGGGAAATCATGAAGACTATTATTTTGAAGTATCCGAGGAATACACTCCCTCGAGCCAAGATGTTATAACAGACCCCTACAATAATCACCTTATGCACTATAACCCCTCGTTTAATCCAACAGAACAAGACCTGCTCACAGGAGCGTATTATTCATTTGATTATTCGGGCGTACATTTTGTTGTTCTCAACACAAATGACATAGACGAAGACAATATGATGAGTCAGACTCAGATTGAATGGTTGGAAGACGACCTTGAAAACAATGACAAAGAGCATGTGGTTGTATCTACGCACAAAGGTCTTTATACTGCGGGTTCACACGCATTCGACGAAGATGTTATAAACATGAGAGAACAGCTAAGCCCCATATTTGAAGAATATGGAGTCAACATTGTGTTTGGCGGTCACGACCATACTTATACAATGTCATATTATCTTGACGGAGAGGGCAATCCAGTTGAAGGCGCAAATCATGAATTTGAAGACGGAAGGCTCAAGATAGGAGACGAAGGCACGCTTTATGTGACGATGTCTACTGTTGGAGACAAGTATTATCAATGGAAAGATAGCGAGGATGTTGACATATTCTATGGCTATGAAATGGCATCGCCTATGTTTGGAAAGCTTATGTATGACGGCGAAGAGTTGTATTTTGAGGCTTATGAATATAATATGGACTCGGGCGAAATGAGCCTTATGTATCCTGATGACATAAGCTTTGGTGAATTGGCAGTTATACTTACGGTATCCTTAGCGGCAACAGGAGCATTGGCAATAGTTCTACAAAGCGTTATAAGAGCCAAAAAGAAAAAATCAATCAGAAAACAAAAATAAAGTTTTCAATGTAAGAGCTGAAATTATCTTCTTGCAAAGCGTCGAATTTTTTTCGGCGCTTTATTATTATTGATTTTTATAAAAAAAAGATACGCAAAAATCCTTTTATGAGATAACCCGTCAAAACTCTTTATAAAATGCGACCTGATATGTTTATAGATACAGTACAGTTTTACTAAAATATTATAAAAATGAAAAAACTCTGCTTTCCCTGTAAAGCGGAAATAATCGCTTTACATCTCTTTTTTTAAGGAGTATAATAGCTTTATTATAACATTTTTAAGGAGAAAAATAATGAAGGTGTACAATTTTTCAGCAGGGCCGTCAATGCTTCCTCAAGAAGTTTTGTCAACAGCGCAAAAAGAATTTATGGACTATAACAACAGCGGTATGTCAGTTGTGGAAATGAGTCATCGCAGCAAAGAATTTGATGCCATTCACAACGAAGCGTTGAAGTTGTTTTCCGAACTTTTGGGCTTAAGCGATGAATACCATGTCTTATTCTTGCAGGGCGGAGCCTCAATGCAATTTGAAGCGGTGCCGCTTAACTTAATGAAAAAGGGCAAGGCTGACTATATAGTTACTGGAAATTTTGCAAGCAAAGCGTATAAAGAAGCCAAAAAGTACGGTGATATCGCTCTTGCCGCTTCGTCAAAGGACAAAAACTACACCTATATTCCCGATGTGGATAAACTTTCTTTCAGAGAAGATATCGACTATGTTCATATGACCACAAATAATACCATATTTGGAACAAAATTTAATAAAATCCCTAAGACAAAGGCATCTTTAGTTGCGGATATGAGCTCAAATATAATGTCTGAAGTTATGGACATCAATAAGTTTGACCTTTTTTACGCAGGGGCTCAGAAAAATATAGCTCCCGCCGGGCTCACTGTTGTAGCAGTAAAGAAAAACCTTGTCGGAAACGCTATGGACATTTGTCCTACTATGCTTAACTATAAAACATATAGCGATACAAACAGCTTGCCAAATACCCCATGCTGTTTTGCAATTTATATGGCTATGCTTAATTTCAGGTATCTCAAAAAAATCGGCGGCATAAAAGAAATCCAAAAGGTTAACGAATACAAAGCCGGACTACTGTATGATTTTATTGACAATTCAACATTTTACTCAAATCCCGTCAATCCAAGCGACCGCTCAATAATGAATGTTCCCTTTGTCACTCCTGACAAAGACAAGGATATCAAATTTATAAAAGAAGCGGCAGAAAACTCTCTTGTAACTTTGAAAGGCCACAGACTGGTTGGCGGAATGCGAGCAAGCATATACAACTCAATGCCCGTTGAGGGAGTTCAGGCGTTAATAGACTTTATGAAGAAATTTGAAATGCAAAACAAATAGGAGAAAAAGGATGAAAAAATACAATATCTTAAGATTAAACAAAATATGCAAAAGCATCTATAATATATTTGGCGATAACTACAATTTTGAGGACGAATGTAACAACCCCGACGCCATAATTTTGAGAAGTCACAACCTCAAAGATTATGAAATAAATGACAAGCTGTTGGCTGTAGGAAGAGCGGGCGCAGGAGTAAACAATATTCCCATTGACAGAATGAGTGAGAAAGGGGTTGTTGTATTCAACACACCCGGCGCAAACGCAAACGCCGTCAAAGAGCTTGTTCTTTGCGGTATGCTGATTGCTTCCCGTGATGTCATTGGCGGCACAATCTGGGTCAATTCACTGGAGACCGAGGATGTTTCCAAAGAGGCCGAAAAAGGAAAAGCCAATTTCGGCGGAAATGAAATTTCCGGCAAGACCATAGGAATTATCGGACTTGGAGCAATTGGCGTTTTAGTGGCGAATGTGTCGCTTTGTCTTGGAATGAGAGTCATAGGTTATGACCCTTTTATCAACAAAGAAAACAAAAACAAGTTGGATGAAAATGTTATTCTAACAGATGATTTGAATGACATTTATAAAAAGAGCGACTTCATAAGCCTACATATACCCCTTACAAGCAATACAAAAAATATAATAGACAAAGAGGCCATAGACAAAATGAAAGAAGGCGCTATACTTTTGAATATGAGCAGAGCCGGTCTTGTGGATATAGCCGCGCTCAAAGAAGCCCTTATCACAAGAAAAATAGGCAAATATGTCGTTGATTTTCCAACCCTTGACGCAATGAAAACAAAGAACATAATAGTCATCCCTCATTTGGGCGCGTCAACCACCGAAGCTGAAGACAACTGCGCATCTATGGCGGCAACGGAAATCAAGGACTATTTAGAAAACGGAAATATCAAAAACAGCGTTAATTATCCGCAAATTCAAAAACCTCGTAAGTACGATTACAGATACTGTATACTTTACAAGATTGATATGGATGTTGCAAGCC
>CAZVHD010000224.1:0-3235 GCA_964626765.1 uncultured Christensenella sp. | reverse complement strand
GGAAAGGGCGAAACACCGAAAGTAAAAACTGGCAGAAAAGAAGGCTTAAGATAGGGAACGAAGAGATGATGGGCGCATACAATTACGATTATCTTGTCATAAACGATAAGCTGGAAAATGCGGTAGAGGATGTTATTGCAATAATCAAGGCAGAAAGATGTAAAATAGCTATAAACAAACAAACAATAAAAGAAATAATAAATTCTTAAAAAAAAAGGAGAAAAGAAAATGATAGACCCGCCAATTGATAAACTAATAAAAAAAGCCCCTTGCAGATACGCTCTTGTCAGCGGTCTTGCAAAAAGAGCAAAGGAGCTTTTGGCTCTTGAAACAGGAGAGCTGGAAAAGAGCGGAATGAAAGCGATAAGCCATGCCGCAAATGAAATTTACGACGGAAAAGTAATAATTAAAGTAAATGACCGATAAGACTGTAATAATGGGCATATCGGGCGGTATTGCCGCCTATAAGTGCTGCGACATAGTATCAGGCTTAAGAAAACTTGACTATGGCGTAAAGGTTATTATGACCAAAAATGCCCTTGAATTTATTACACCTTTGACATTAGAAACCCTTTCCTCAAACCAAGTGGTTACAGACATGTTCGCGCCAAAAAAGAAATATGATGTCGAGCATATCTCTCTTGCAAAGGAAGGGGATTTATTTTTGGTTGCGCCCGCAACAGCTAACATAATTGGGAAGCTGGCAAACGGTATAGCGGATGATATGCTCTCAACAACTTATCTTGCAAACAAAGCGACAAAGGTCATATGCCCCGCAATGAATACCGCAATGTATAACAAAAAAGAGTTCTTAACAAACTTGGACAAGCTCAAAAAAGAGGGCGCTGTCATAATAGAGCCGGGAGAGGGGCGTCTTGCTTGTGGCGATGAAGGAAAAGGCAGGATGCAAGACCCCGCCGAAATAATAAAAGCCGTGGACGAAATTTTGACCCCCAAGCCCGATTATAGAAACAAGACTGTTCTTATAACAGCCGGGGCAACAAAGGAATACATTGACCCGGTGAGATTTATTACCAACAATTCTTCGGGAAAGATGGGCGTAAATCTTGCTAAGGCGGTAATAGAGAGAGGCGGAAAAGTTATTTTAGTAGCCGGAGCTATGAGCGTTCAGCCTCCCAAAATGATTAGGCTCATAAATGTTGAAACGACAGCGGATATGTACAAGGCAGTAATGGATAATATGCCTCAAGCCGACATAATAATAAAAGCGGCGGCTCCATCGGACTATGCCGTGGAAAAAATGTCTGAGAAGAAAATCAAAGCAGACACCTTATTAATAAGCCTTAAAAAAAACATAGACATTGCAAAGCGGGCAGGACAGCTTAAAGAAAACAAAAAGCTTGTTATTTTTGCAGCCGAGACAAATGATTTAATTGAAAACGCCGAAAAAAAACTCAAGGAAAAAAACGCAGATATGATTGTTGCAAATGACATTACAAAAGAAGGCGCCGGATTTCAGACAGACACGAATATAGCAACAATAATCAAAAAAGACGGCAAGGTGATAAGCCTTGAAAAAATGACAAAAAGGAAGTTGTCGGACATAATTTTGGACAACATTTTGAAGTAATGGTCTATGAGGTCATAGTAGACATAAGCAGCAGTGAAACAGACAGGATTTACGACTATACCGCAGAATTTGACATTCCTTGCGGCAGTCGTGTTTTAGCGCCTTTTGGAAAAAGAAAAATTGAAGGTTTTGTCATCGGAACAAAACTAAAGACCAAACACCAAACAAAAAACATCATAAAAATTCTAGACGACAAGCCGGTGATAATCGAAGAGATGCTTGAACTTGCAAAGTACCTTAATGAACAAAAAAATCTTAGGCTTATTGATGTTATCAGACTTTGTATTCCCTCAAAACTGAGAGGAGGAAAAGTAGGAGAGCTTAAAAAAGCATATATCACTCTCACCGACAAAGAGCTGATAGAGACCATACCCAAAAGAGCAAAAGCCCAAAAAGAAATAGCAAATCTTCTTAAAGAAAGTGGAGAATATGAAAGCGTATTGAACAAAAAATACTCTCCGCAATCGGTCAAGAGCCTTATTGAAAAGGGTATTGCCAAAAGAGAGTACATACGCCAAATAAGAACCCCTTACAAGAGCATAGCCACAAAGGCAAAAAAAATTAATCTGACCTCAATGCAAAAAGTTGCTGTAAATGAGATATTGAAAAAAGAAGGAGAGTATCTTATTCACGGTGTAACAGGAAGCGGAAAGACAGAAATTTACATGAAAATCATAGAAGAAGAGCTCAAAAGAGAAAAAACCGCAATTATGCTTGTGCCGGAGATTTCCTTAACCCCGCAAATGTTAGGTCTTTTTAGGGCAAGATTTGGCGAAAAGGTAAGTCTTTTACACAGCGGTTTGAGCGACGGTGAAAGGTTTGACGAATGGCAGAGACTATTATATGGCGAGGCAAAAGTCGCTCTTGGTGCAAGATCGGCTATATTCGCTCCCTTAAAAGATGTGGGCGTGATAATTATTGACGAAGAGCATGACACAAGTTATGTAAGTGAATCAAACCCAAGATACTTTACTCAGGACATAGCCAAATTTAGAAAAGACTATAACAGCTCAAGGCTTATATATGGTTCGGCCACGCCATCGCTAGAAACATATAAGAGAGCAAAAGAGGGCGAATATAAGCTTATAACCCTAAAAACAAGGGTCAATGAAAGGAATATGCCGGAAATGGAAATTGTGGACATGCGAAAGGAAATCCGTGAAGGTAATATGTCCATATTTTCAAAAGTTATGCTTAAAGAGCTCCACAAAGCCATAACAGAAGGCAATCAGGCAATGCTTTTTATTAACAGGCGAGGCTTTGCATCTTTTGTTAGATGCAGAAAGTGCGGCTATATTCCTCAATGCACCGATTGTGAGGTTAGTCTCACCTTGCACAAAGATGACAACAAATTGAAGTGTCACTACTGCGGAAAACAGTTTTATAATATTGACGAATGTCCGAAATGTGGATTTAAGCATCTTAAAGAAGGTAGAATAGGAACCGAAAAGGTCGTTGAAGAGCTTAAAAAAATATACCCTGAAGTGAAAGTGGCAAGAATGGATAACGACACCGTAAGAACAAAAAACTCGTATGTTGATATCCTTAGTGATTTTTCAGAAGGAAAATATCAAATTCTTGTAGGCACACAGATGATAGTAAAAGGTCATGACTTCAAGGATGTGACTCTTGTGGGAATACTTG
>CAZVHD010000223.1:0-3248 GCA_964626765.1 uncultured Christensenella sp. | reverse complement strand
ACGGGGACATAACTTCTTTGGGCTTAAGGCTAACTTGCACAAGTTGCGCATGTCTTATTGAAGTGTCATCGTTTGTCCATTTGGCATAAAGAATGACATTTTGACTGGGCATATCAAAGGTATCGCCCGCAGTATAATCTGTTCCGTTTCCATCCTCCTGAGTATTCCAGCCATCAAAAATATATCCTGTTCTCTCAAGCCCTCCTGTGTTATCTAAAACAGTAACCGTATCGCCCGCTTCATAATCATTATCATCTTCCGGTGTTGTTCCCGATGAACTTTCATTATCCGAATATATCACATTAAAAGTTGGGGCGTCATCATCGTCAATACACGCTGTCATACTCAAAATTAAAAAAACAGCTATTACGATAATAAGTATTAGTTTGCAAGATTTCATATTATACCTCCGTATCACATGTGTTTTCCTGTCATCTTATATGTCTATAATTATATTCATAAACAAGACATTGAGTAACAGGTTTTTCTATATTATACCAAAGATTTGTTATTCTATCAAATCGAATAAAAATTGTTGACCATAAACTCTTTTTAACGATGCCAAAAGATTAATCACATATATTCGTTTGCTCTTAAAATTGAAACTCACAGGGAAAATTATTATTTTGACTTTTGTATAATTTAATGGTAAACTTGTTATAAATACTAATACAACGCACTAGGAGAATGATTATGAAAGTAGAAAAAAGAACAGAAAAGGTAAATAAAGTCAGAAAACAAGGACTCATCCCAGGCGTCATATATGGAAAGGAAATAGAGTCAGCGCCCATTCAGATTGATAACAGTTCTTTAATGAACGCTTACAAAACCTATGGGCAAAAGAAAACCTTCAAGGCAAAACTCGGAAATAAGACCCATCAGGTATATTTTAAGGATGTACAGCTTAATATGGCAAACCCTAAAGAAATAAAGCATTTCAGCCTTCTCATAGTTACCGCAAGCGATACCATAACCGCTGAAATTCCCATCCATTTATCAGGACAACACGAGATAGAAAAACAAAATCTCATTGTTCAACAAGTTATGCATTCACTTGAAGTTGAGTATCCCGCGAACAAGAGTCTTGATAGCATAGATCTTGATGTCTCAAAGCTCAAACTGGGCGAAGGTATCTTTGTTAAAGATATTGAACTCCCCGAAAAGTTCAAACCTACAGTGGACGGAGAAGAGCTTGTGGTCAATATAACCTATCCCAAGGTTCAAGAAACTGTAGATACTGAAGAAGAACAAGCCGAAGAGCAAGCTGAAGAACAAGCTGAAGAACAAGCTGAAGAAACTGAAAAAGAGCAATAATGGGCTCTATAAAATATATACAATCATCACATGCGCCCGATACTTTTTATCGGGTGTTTTTGTTGAAGAATAGTTTATAATAACTCATATTAAGAACTATAATCATATTAATAATTAAGAGGCATAAAAGATATATGAAAGATAAATTTCTAAAAGAATTATATAGATACGATGAAAAGGAAAAATCCTATCATGTAGTTGTGGACTTGGACACTTATAGAGATGTATATTCGGAGTGGGACTATTCCCCAATGACTAACCGTGATTTGGACGATGACCTTTTAGAATATCTTATGGATTGTTCGGGCGAAGTTGGACTCAAACGAAAAATGGTTATAGATTTTTATATTCCGAAGGATATTGTCAATAAAAAAAGAGAAGAAAAGAGTATAAAAGGCTTTCATCATTACTTCTTTTATCGCATAAGAAAAATACAAAGCCAAAGGGGAAGGAAATTTAGAAAGTTAGGAGCTCTTCTTGTGATAGGTTTTTTGTTTATTGCCCTTGCCAATTTATTAAATCTTTTTATTGAAGACGAATTTATCATAAACCTCATCTCCGAAGGTCTTTTTATCGGCGCTTGGGTAGCTTTATGGGAGATTTTCAACACATTCTTTTTCAATATAAGCGAACTTAGTCACCGCATAAAACACTATAAAAGATTGCAAGCGGTACCAATAAATTATAAGGTCAAATAACTTGTGATTCAAATCATCTTTTTTTTACGCCATTTGATATGAACTTTACATAAATGCGATAGGGATATTCTTTTACTTATTTTATAAGTCCTAAAAACAGTACAATAAACATTCATTTACTTATTGTTCCTTTAATATAGAGATTTGTGTATGCTATAATTATTCTATACTGAGGTAAAAAAATGGACATAAATCAAAGAATCGCTATTCTCACAAACGGAGCAAAATACGATGTTTCTTGCTCCTCAAGCGGAAGTAACTCTTCCGCTGTGAAAGGCAGTCTAGGAAGTTGCGCAGCGTCCGGGATATGCCACACTTTCACCTCGGATGGAAGATGCATTTCTCTTTTGAAAATTCTTATGACCAATTTTTGCAGTTATGATTGCCTCTACTGCGTCAACAGAAAATCCAACGACATCCCTAGAGCTAGGCTTAACCCTTCGGAGCTTTGCGAGCTTGTCATAAATTTTTATAGAAGAAATTATATAGAAGGTCTTTTTCTTTCTTCAGCAGTGGAAAGGGACCCTAATTATACCATGCAAAACCTTATGCAAGCTGTTAAACTCTTAAGAACTGAATATAACTTTCGGGGCTATATCCACCTTAAAACCATTCCCGGCGCCGACAGAGAGTTGATAGACTACACAGCAAGGTGGGTTGATAGAATGAGCGTTAACATTGAACTCCCCAGTCAGTCCGGACTAAAACTTCTGGCTCCCCAAAAGCAAAAAGAAATGATAATAGAGCCTATGAAACAGCTTGCTAATATCTATATCCAAAACAAACTTGAAAAACCCCAAATAAAAAAGATACCCGCAGGACAAACCACACAAATGATAATAGGAGCAACCAATGACACCGACGGGCAAATACTCAGACTCAGTGAAGCTCTTTATCAGGGTTATAAGATGAAAAGAGTGTATTATTCTGCGTATGTTCCCGTAAACACAGGCAACAGTCTGCTGCCCGTAGTTCCCCCTGACTTAAGAAGGGAACACCGACTCTATGAGGCAGATTGGCTTTTGCGTTTTTACGGTTATAAGGCGGAAGAGATTCTAGACAGTTTTTCTCAACTTGATTTGGATATTGATGTCAAAAGTAGCTGGGCATTGAGAAATTTTTCCCTTTTCCCCTTAGAAATCAACACCGCCGATTATGAAATGCTCTTAAGAATTCCCGGTGTGGGAGCCAAAAACGCTTATAGAATTAGGAAAGCCCGAAAAGACCACATATCTG
>CAZVHD010000222.1:0-3260 GCA_964626765.1 uncultured Christensenella sp. | reverse complement strand
CAAAGAACCTTTTTGTCTTTGATTTTTTCCTTTATGGATTTTATCATGTTGTTTACAAAGGATTCCACAGTCCAGTCACCTTTTGCGCCGGCTATTTCATATAAGAAATTTTTTAGAATCAAATTTCCTTGCAGGGTATGAACAACTTCAGGATGAAACTGCACGCCATATATCTTTTTTTGCGCATTGGCAAAAGCCGCTGCTGAACAAGTTTTTGTGGTGGCTATGGTATCAAATCCATTGGGAAGCTTTTTTACATAGTCTGTATGTGACATCCAACATGTGTTAATTTTGTTTACGCCCTTAAAAAGCGGTGAGTTTTTATATGTAATGTTTTGTTTTCCATATTCTTTTTTGGGGGATGGCGCTACTTCGCCTTTATAAAGGTGAGCTATAAGCTGCGCTCCGTAACATATTCCCAATGTGGGGATTCCAAGCGACAGGATGTTTTCATCTATGACAAGAGATTTTTTTTCAAACACACTGTTGGGTCCGCCTGTGAAAATAAGCGCGATTGGCGAAATCTCTTTTATTTTTTCTAAAGGCGTTGAATAGGGTAAAAGCTCGCAGTACACACCCAAATCTCTTATTCTTCTGGCAATAAGCTGATTGTATTGGCCGCCAAAATCCAAGACAATAACTGTTTGATGTTTTTTCATTGGTTTTTTTCCTTTATACTCTTGTTGAATAGTTGGGAGCTTCTTTTGTAATTGATATGTCATGGGGATGACTTTCAATAAGAGAAGCGTTTGTTATCTTAATAAATTTAGCTGTGGTTCTAAGCTGTTCAATGTCTTCTTTTCCGCAGTAACCCATTCCTGACCTTATGCCGCCAACGAGTTGATATATAATTTCGCTGAGTTCGCCTCTATAAGGGACTCTTCCCTCAACGCCTTCCGGCACAAGTTTTGATAAGTTCTCCTGGAAATATCTGTCTTTTGAGCCGGCTTCCATAGCTCCAAGAGAACCCATTCCTCTGTAAACTTTGAAACTTCTTCCCTGATAGATTTCCAATGAACCCGGAGATTCCTTTGTACCCGCAAATAGCGAGCCAATCATCGCCGCGCCTGCGCCTGCGCCCAAGGATTTTACTATATCGCCTGAAAACTTTATGCCACCGTCGGCAATGACTTTAATCCCATATTTATTGGCTTCTGTTGCGCAGTCCATTATAGCTGTGATTTGAGGAACGCCAATACCCGCGACCACTCTTGTTGTGCAAATAGAACCAGGTCCCATGCCTACTTTTATGACATCGGCGCCTGCTTTTATTAAGGACCTTGTGGCATCAGCTGTTGCTACATTGCCTGCAATAACGGGAAGAAAAGGAAATTCCCTTTTTATTTTTCTGACTATATCCATTACCACATCGGAATAACCATGAGCGGTATCCACGGCAATGATATCCACCTTGGCTTCTTTGAGCGCTCTGACTCTGTCGAGAGTATCGGGAGCAATTCCAACCGCCGCGCCTACAAGTAACCTTCCGTTTTTGTCTTTTGCTGAGTTAGGAAATTTTATGGATTTTTCAATGTCTTTTATTGTTATGAGTCCCTTGAGGTTGAAATTTTTGTCAACTATGGGGAGTTTTTCTATTCTGTGCTGACCTAGAATTTTTTGAGCCTCTTCAAGCGTTGTGCCTTCCGGAGCGGTAATAAGTCTTTCTTTAGTCATTACATTTCCGATGGGCTGGTCGAAGTTTGTTTCAAATCTCAAATCTCTATTTGTAAGAATGCCCACAAGCTTTGAACCTTCTGTAATTGGAACTCCGCTTATTTTATATTTTTTCATGAGATTCAAGGCGTCTGTTACTTTATGGGAGGGAGAGAGGAAGAACGGGTCGGATATGACACCGTGTTCGCTTCTTTTTACTTTGTCCACATGGATGGCTTGGTCTTCTATGGGAAGATTTTTGTGAATGATTCCCAAACCGCCTTCTCTTGCGATGGCTATTGCTAAACTGCATTCGGTTACAGTATCCATAGCCGCGCTTATTATAGGTATTTGAAGCTTTATGCCGTCTGTTAATTCAACGGCTAAGTCAACATCCTTTGGTAAGACTCTGGAGTGGTCGGGAACAAGTAGTACATCGTCAAAAGTTAATCCTTCTTTCAAAATTTCAGCCATGAAAATCTCCTTAATTATTCTTATAATTTCAAAACATAATATCTGTATATTTTTATAATTATAGTGCCGCATAAAAAATTTGTCAAATGTATTAATGAAACAATAGTAAATATAAATAATATAAGCAGCCTTATTATTACATTGACAAAGCGATAAGCGTTGATTATAATTCATTTATGACAGATATTTACGATAGGACAAGAAAGCTTATAGGACAAAAAGCTCTTGATAAATTAATTGCTGCAAAAGTTGTGGTTTTCGGACTGGGGGGAGTGGGGTCATATGCTGTTGAAGCTCTTGCAAGAAGCGGAGTAGGACATATTGCGATAGTGGATAAAGACAAAGTTGATTTAACAAATATCAATCGTCAGATTGTGGCGCTTAATTCTACTGTTGGTCAATATAAAAGCGATGTTATGGAAAAAAGAATAAATGACATCAATCCCAAAATTAAAGTTGAAAAATATACTATCTTTTACAACATAAATACTTCAAATATAATAGATTTGTCTTGTTTTGACTATGTGGTGGACGCCATTGACACTGTATCGTCTAAATTACAACTAATTGAAAAATGCAATGAACTTTCGGTACCTATAATATCAAGTATGGGATTCGCTAATAAGCTTAATCCAACAATGATTGAGGTTGGAGATATTTATTGCACTTGTCAATGTCCTCTTGCCAGAGTTATGCGATATGAGCTTAAGAAAAGGAAAATTCCTTCTTTGAAAGTGGTCTATTCAAAAGAACAAACGATAATTAAGCAAAGACAGCCTGCAAGCATTTCATTTATGCCTTCCTCAGCGGGATTAATATTGGCGTACGAGGTCATAAAAGATATAATGGGAGAGATATGATATACGATTTGATAATAATAGGCGGCGGCGCCGCAGGCTTAGCATGTGGAAATATCGCTAGTCAAAAGGGACTAACTTTTTTGATTTTGGAAGGGGGCAGGGCAGCGAAAAAAATTCGTGTGACCGGAAATGGAAAATGCAATCTTTCAAATATGGATATGAAATCAGATTACTATAACAACGAATTTGTTAAAGATGTGATAACTAAATACCCTACTGAAAAAGTTGTCGGGGTTTTTGAAAAGCTGGGGATGAAAACTAAAAAAGTTGAAG
>CAZVHD010000221.1:0-3260 GCA_964626765.1 uncultured Christensenella sp. | reverse complement strand
TATTATTATTTATTAGCTTTAATATTAAAGGCCTGCTCATTGACACAAAGGCTTTTATGTTGCTATAATTAACATTATGAAAACGGGTAAAAAAACTAAAAAAAATATAATATTAGCGGCGGTATCTTTATTGGTAGTTACAGCGCTTGTATTAGCGGTGGTTTTGCCCTTTGTATTGGATCAACCCGAGGATATTGGCTACTCTTATGAAGAAGAGAATAAACCTATAAAGTATCCCTTGGTTGAAAAAATTATATTTAATCAAAAGATATCTAACATACTCCTTAACAATTTCTCTATAATCGACAATAACAACCATGTATCCAATTTTCTACTTGGTATTATGAGCAAAGCTCGTATTCCTACGGAAAAGCTGAAACCCTTTGGAAATTACATGGAAGATTTTGTAGATATTATAATGACAAGCGGTTTTTCAGCGCCCGAAAATGAAGAGGGAGTTTATGAATATGAGGTTATTACAGCCCTTATTTACCATCTTGAAAGATTTATTGCGGAAACCACATTCACGGAAATTGAGTTTGCCAGATTTTTATATGAACTTGTGATAGTAATTACTGAAGATACCCACTCAAAAGATTTATTAATTTCATTGGGACAGGATGATTTTGTAGTATTATTTACAAATACTATATTTGCAATAAAGACATTAAAAAAAGCTATAAATGAGGGAATGAGCCCGATTGAATCAAGAGCATTTCAGGGAATTATTTATTCTCTTGGCGTAAATTATAGCGAGATACTCAATAAGCTGGGATATGAAAACATTGAAAGGCTTTTGGGGTTTAATTATGATTTAGAGTATGACGATACTAAGATGGACCTTTCGCAATGGGAAATATATACAAGCACTATGGAAAAGACACAAAACAAAATAGCAAATCTTTTGAATATTCTTTCTCAATCAATGATAAAAACAAACGCCCATGGTTTTGAGCTTTTATCAATCTATCTATCAACTCAGAACAAGTCATCGTCAGAGGCGCAAAAACATAAGATACTCTCAAGTATAGAGATGGCAAAAGCAATACAACAGGGCATAACTCAAAGTTATGAAAACACCGAGAAGACAGATATATCCAATAAAGATGACTTGATGAGAATTTACTCACAACTTCTTACGCAATACAAAATTTATCTGGAGATGATTTATGAAAAAGATGACTTGACCGATTATGACGCTTTTGAAGAGAAGGCTTTTAATAATATAGAAAACTTTATAAACTGCGTTGAAACGCTTTCATTTCAAGAAGATAGAGATTTTGAAAATATGACAGAACAAGATTTTGACGCTCTTTTATATGCCGCCGATGGCATGGTGTCTTTAACAGACGGTATGGAAGATTTTTATGACGAGCTCTTGAATTATCTGTTTGCCAACCTTATATTTACTTTCATAAATCCCGACAGCCTATTAGAAGATAATAAAAAGGTCCTAGAGGATATCATAAGAGATACCATAGGGAAAATTATGAATAACGAAGATTTGGAGGATTATCTTGAATTCAATAATTAGCGCTAGGAATATATCAAAAACATTCAATCAAGAGTATTGGGTGCTTAAAGATGTGTCTTTGGACATACAAAAAGGTGATTTTGTATCAATTGTTGGAGCATCGGGAAGTGGAAAAAGCACGCTTTTGACAATTCTTGGCGGAATGGACACTCCCACAAAAGGCAAGGTTATTTTGGATGGAGAGGAGATATCTTTTTTGAAGGAAGAGAGATTAGCAAAACTAAGAAGGTCAAAAATTGGTTTTGTCTTTCAGTTTTTCAATCTTGCGCCATATCTGACGGTTGAGGAAAATATTTTACTGCCTATAATTTTGGGCGGTAAAAAAACAAAAGACCATAAAGAAAGATTGGATTATCTATTGAAATATTTGGGCATAGAGTCTTATCGTAATCAGATGCCTTCAAAAATATCCGGCGGAGAACAGCAGAGAGTCGCCATAGCAAGAGGGCTTATATTTGAGCCCAATGTTATATTCCTAGACGAACCCACAGGCAATCTGGACTCGGTGTCCTCTCAAAGCATAATGCAACTTTTAACAAAGATAAACAAAGAGCTCAAAACAACAATAGTACAGGTTACGCACAGTCAGACAAATGCCCAATACGGCAACAAAGTTATCAGCATACTAGACGGAAAAATAACTGAAAAATGAATATTATATTAAACCATACCTTAAGAAGCGTTAAAAAGAACCGAACACAAATTGCTATTATAATTACCACAATAGCGGTTGTCACGGTTATGATTTTTTCCGCTCTTTCTCTTACGGGTTTGTTTTATAATATAAATATTAATGCCCAAAGCCGGCTTGCGGGGGATACTGAGATTGCTTTAAGCGGGGAGGAGTTTTTTCCTCAGGCAAAAGTTGATTTTTTCAAATCAGAAAACCCCAACAAAATAGAATATATGGATTTATATCTTCAGGCGCCGGGACTTGTTCAGACTTATGAAGAATCAAAAGTTGTTATGCTAGAGGCGACAAATTTTCAAACATTATATAGAAGATACCCAGAAAAACTCTTAACAAAAGCGGCAACTGACATTTTTGACTATCCTGGAGTATGGATAGGCGAGGACTTTGCTGCTGAAATGGGATTAAAGACAGGAGACACAATAGAGATTTATTCGGAAATCAATAATGAAAAATTAAAAATGAGCGTTGCAAGAATAATGTACAATCAAGGTTTTTTTGCAGACAGCGCAATTCATAATGTTTTAATCGACATTAAAAACATAGCCAATCATGGCATGATTAATACCGCTTTTATCAAGTTAAAAGACCCCTCTGACTATGCTGAGGTAACAGACCTGTTGAGAGAGCATATGCAAAATGACGCCATAAACATAGAGCCTGCAATTGATGTGGAAAGAGTGGAAAGGATAGTAAACAATAATACTAATCTTTTGAACATAGCTTTGGTTTTTATTATGACAATAATGATACTTATACTTTTTACATCTTATCTTGTGGTTGCAAAAAACAGGCTTAACGAAATGATAATATTCAAAGCGTCGGGAGCTACGCCATTGCAAACAACTTTTATTATGCTTATGGAAGTTCTGCTTTATGGAATCACAGGGGCGATAATCGGACTATTGGTTGGAAGGGCGGGAATGGAAGTTATTTCTAGAGCGCTATTGCCCAATTTCCCTGGGGCGATAAGCTATGATATATGGAAATACGCGCTTGCTTTTTTCACGGGTGTATTTGTATCAGCATTAGCCT
>CAZVHD010000220.1:0-3270 GCA_964626765.1 uncultured Christensenella sp. | reverse complement strand
TGATTTAGTCCTGCGATTCCGCCTATACTTGTATATCCATTAAATTGGTCTATAGAAATATTATAGGTACTATAATTACCATTTGAATCCGGATTTTTTATACCTTCGTCAATTCCCATAGTAAATTCTTCACTTTTCTCTTCAGGATACACATATAATTTTGTATGACTTCTGTTATACGAATCATTGGCATTTGTGCTTATGACGCCGCAATTTTTTACATAACCGTTATACCTTATTGCCTCTATAGTATCATATAAATTAGCTCCGACTATTATTCCATAGCCTCCATTAGAACATTGAGGAGTTTCTATTTCAATATTAAAGTCAGAATCTCCACCTTCTATATCTAAGAGACAATTTTTAACCGTACCAAAATTGGTTCCAACAAATCCACCGGCATAGTAGCCTTTGAGCATTATGTGTGATTTAATTTTACAATCATCTATAACCCCTCTGTTATAGCCTACCAATCCTCCGCAGGTTCCCGACGACTTTCCCGTATCAGGACTGCTTCCGATATTTCCATTTCTATTAACTTGTATATAACTGCTGGAGCTTCCTGTAACATAACAGTCTTCCACAATAGATGCTATGTCTTCGGTTATTACCCGACCTGCAAATCCTCCGGCTACATCTGCATTGTTTGAGCCTATCTTAAATATACTGCTTATATAACTGTTTCTTATTTCACTGTTTGTTATGCTTCCGTACATTCCGCCAAAATATTGATTAGTTCCTGTTACAACTATTTTGCCGCTTGTAATTCTTGTATTATCCACATCTGATTTATTTAAGTAGCCTGCAATTCCTCCAACACTTTGATTACCCATAATCTTTATCTTAGTAGTTAAATTAATATCATAAATTTGAGTTCCTGGAAGTAGCTCGTCATCTTCGTTCAGCCTTGTTCCTCCGGTAACCTTACCGGCAATTACTCCTACATTGGTAGCGCCTGAAGCATTTATGACTATATTATAATCATCTCCTTCATGGGTATATGATTCTCCGGTCTCATCCACGGTTATATTATTTAGTACCGTATCTTTTCCGCTAACTATTGCCGCAAGCAAACCAACATCATAAGGTATTCCAGATCCTCCGGGAAGATAATCTACATTAATTACTCATGTTCCAAGTTTGATATCCTTTAATACGCCATTTCTTATTGATGAAAATATTCCGTAGCCATGGGCCATATAATCATAAGTCGTAGTATTTGCAGCGCCATAAATATCTGTATTTACAAAATAGTCGCTGCCTCCGTTTACATGCAAAGAGCGCAATGTTTTGTTGTTTCCTAACAGTGTTCCGTCAAAGCCATTCTCATTTTCACTTGAACAAATTGGCACCCAGTTATAAGAGTTCTGCAAATCATTTAATGACGGATCGGACATTGATATTTCATTTAAATGGATATCCTGCATTAGTTTGAATACAACATCTTCACAACTTTCTCCATTGTCTTTATAGAATAAATCTATCTTCTTAAATTGTTCTCTTGCCTCAGTTATGGAGCTTGCCGTCTCGCTGTCATCTACATTCACACCTATAAGATAAGGATTATCTTCTGTTCCCGGGACTTCGGTATTTTTTTCTATTCCGAATAGTTTGTAATATTGATAGCCTATAGTTGCTTTCTTTCTTACCTCTTGATCCCTGCTGTTGAAATGAGCATAAGTTATTCCATCATCCGGAATGTTATCCAAAAGACTTCTTTCCACTTCTATGCTTCTGTCTTGTTCTACTTTATAGCCATAGGGCACATAATCATAAGAAAGCGTATTACCTGTTCCAAGATAACTTACATCTCTTATCGGTATTTTATCAAAAGTTGCTTTTCCGTCAATTACGCCGTCGTCAGAGTCATAAATTACGATAGGTCCTGAACCATATTCATCCGGAAATCTCATTTTGATATAATTAGTCATTGTATCGGTCAGCCTTATGCCTGCGTACCACATAAGATTTTCAAAAACAAGCGTTGCAAAAGATTCATACCTTATGCTTACATTTCTGTCCTTACAGGAATAAAGCTTCATGGTGGTTATTTCTCCTTCGTCATTGAATGTGGGTTGATCTTCCCCGGCTTCCATTTCAAACGGAGTATAGTCATACTGTTTATCATAATGACTGTTATAACCAGTTATTTTGCCATCATCACTGCCTATCTTGGTTCTATCCATATCAACTTGAATGTGCTCGCCTGCATCTATTGTAATTTCAATTTCCCAGTCTGCGGCATCACCCGATGTTTCGACAATATCATAAGCATCCTCATCTTCAGGCAACGAACTTTCCACAAGTACAAGTTTTGGCGCGTCATAAATCAAATAATCGCCGCCCGCTATATTTTTGGATTCTATCACCATTGTCCATTGTTTGATATACCTTCCTTGCAAAAACCTCTCATTTTGTTCTTCATTTTCATAATCAAACTTCAGATGAACTTCCCATGCTGTGGTCGTCTCACCCGGCACATTGGTAACGGATAAAGTTTCATCTAATTCATTGCCATATGTTTGTTTATACCAGCCAAGGAAACGGTAGCCTGCGCCTTCTCTTGGGATAATTATACACTTAGTATAATAATCATAAGTAGCCTGAGTATCAGTCCCCGGAGAATTGTAAATCTGCGGAGTTTGACTTGAATTCCCTATAGTGCTTGTATCATTCAAATAATAATAATAAGCTTTTTTATCCAAATTCAATGTAACTTTCTTTTGATATTTTGGCCTTATAATAAAAGGTTTTGTATGGTCAATAAAATCAGCTTCCTTTAAATTAATTGTGTATGCTTCTCTCTTTGCATTATTCGTATGCCCTATGATTTCTTCATCCTCGTACACGGGATCTGAAACATAAGGTATTTCTTCGTATGCGCCTTCTTCCCAATTATAATATTGCCATTCCTCAAGCGTCATACCTTCTGACGGGAAGGTTTCAAGCTCCAGGATATTATCTGTCCATTCATTATAATCATCACTCGGATTTTCAAGCTGTTCCAAAAGCATTTTGTAATAATTGGTCTGAGAATGAATTTTTCTTGAAGACCAATCAGCTGATGAGTTGGAATCAACTGTATCTCTTAACATAGACCAAACAGGGTTGACGCCGTCATAATCTGAAGAAATAGCTCTTTCGGGTATAGTTCTGTTATATTCATCCATAACATCTGTACCTGTTTCGTCCATAAAAATGCTTTTATCTTCTCTGTATCCCGCTAAAGCGTACTCTTTGCCCTCTGATTCGTCGTTAGCAACCTCATCA
>CAZVHD010000219.1:0-3273 GCA_964626765.1 uncultured Christensenella sp. | reverse complement strand
AACAAGATATTTCGGCGGCATAAAACTTGGCGGAGGCGGTTTGATATCTGCCTATTCCCAAGCGGTTGAAGACACAATAGAAAAAAGCAAAATTATCAAAAAAATTTCTTGCCAAAAAGCCGAAGTTATACTGGAATACGCAAACATTGGCGACATTATGAACTTTATCAATCAATGGGGCTTGACGCTTTTGGACACAGAATACGCAGAAAAGACCAAAGTACACTTTGCCTGTCCTATGGATTTGAAAGACAAAGTGAACAACTTTATATTAGAACTGACCTCGGGAAAAACTCAAATAAAATGGAAAAACACAAACTTTTATACAAAGCCATAAGAAGGCTTAAAGGAGAGCGAATATGAATATAACACTTACAACAAACAAAAAGCAAAAACCTGATTTCTCAAAACTGGGCTTTGGAAAATACTTTACCGACCATATGCTTGTAATGAACTACAAGGATGGCAAATGGCAGCAAATGGAAATTATGCCATACGGGGATTTTTCAGTTGACCCTTCCATAAATGTTTTACACTACGGACAGGGAATTTTTGAAGGCATGAAGGCATACAAAAACAAAGAAGGCAAAATTACCATGTTCCGCTCTTACGACAACATAAAAAGAATGAATAATTCGGCAAAAAGAATGTGTATGCCCGAGCTTGATGTCAACCAAGTTATGGACGGCATAAAAAAGCTTGTGGAGATTGACAGCGACTGGATACCTACTGAAGAAGGCACTTCCCTGTATATCCGACCCACAATGATAGCCTTTGACAAGATGCTGGGCGTCCATCCCGCCCATAACTACAAGTTCTTTGTGATACTTTCTCCCGTGGGATGCTATTATGCAGGCGGTTTGAAACCCACCAAGATTTTGATAGAAAAGGAATTTGTAAGAGCGGCAATAGGAGGCACTGGCGAGGCAAAATGTATGGGCAATTACGCTGCATCGCTTTTGGCAGGGCAAAAAGCCGGCGAAAAAGGTTATGACCAAGTGCTTTGGCTTGACGCCGCCGAAAGGAAATATGTTGAAGAAGTGGGCGCTATGAATATCTTTTTTGTCATAGACGGGAAAGTTAAGACACCAAAACTTGTTGGCTCTATCCTTCCCGGCATAACCCGTGACAGCGCCATAAAAATTCTAAAAGACCAAGGTTATGAGGTTGAACAAACAAGAATAACCGTTGATGAAATCATCTCCGCCCATAAAGAGGGCAAATTGGACGAAGTATTCGGCTGCGGCACAGCGGCAGTTGTTTCACCTGTGGGCATTCTTGGCTACGAAGGCAAGGATATTGTCATAAACAATAACCAAATGGGCAAAGTATCGTCTTTTCTTTATGACAAACTCACCGGCATACAATATGGCAAAATAAAAGATGAATACAACTGGGTAATTAATGTAAATTAATAAAAAACATTAAAGAGGCAGTCTCTTTGCCGAAAAGCCTCTTCCAACAGGTCTAAAACTCCGCTTGAATGGATGTTTAATCGGAGTCACGAAAAAAACGCCATTGGTATACGCTTTATCAGGCATTTCTCCTCTTTATTCAAAAGTTAATTCTTTTCGTGAGAATATCATTTTACGCCTTTTTAGGCTCACAACTATTATTATGAGAAAAAAATTCAGGCTCGTTAGCCTGAATTTTTAATTTTAATTCATTTTTTGTTATAAGAGCAGCCCTTAGCCTTGCTGACAGACTTTTTCTGAGCCTTTTATCGCTTGGCTTTAATTTAAGCCTATTCCAAAAACATTTTATCATCTATTTTGTAGAGGCCATTATCTTTTATTATTCCAAATGAATGCTTTATCATAAGTTCTATGAGTTTTCTTTGATTTATTAATATGAAGTTGTCGAGTTTACTAACAAACTTAATTGTTTCCTTGTGATAGTTGCTATTGGAAATGAGTATGCCTTTGGTTGCGTTTTCCGCAATCATAACTCCGAAAAACTCTCTTATTTCACAAAGAGGAATATATCCTTTTTTTCTTTTTGTTTTGGCTTGAATGAATACTCTTTCATCAAAACCCATTTCATCTTTAATATATATGATTCCATCAATGCCTTTATCGTCAGGGCCGGCAGTGAGCACATCTTTTACCACCCTGTCGCCGTATCCTTTTTTTATCAGACTCAGGCACACTCTTTCAAAAAATTCGCCACCGGCAAGACTCAAACATTCCAATACCGATTTATTGAGAATCTTTCTATATGTGTCCTTATTCAAGACACCTTTTTTGCATTGTTTATATTTCTGCTCAGCAAACCTTAATTTATTTCCCAAAGCTGTCTCGGGATAGTCATTATGCTTTATTATCTGCTCATATACGGTGGGGTTATTTCTCAATTGTTTGTCCAGATAGTCTATAATATCCTCGGCCTTTTCGATTTCCTTTTTCTTTTTCTTGAATATATTTCCCATAACAGAGTTTATGGTATTTCTCTTGCCGCCGGGAGAACGGTCCTTTTCTTCCTCTTCCGTAAGATATTTCTTTATGAATATCTCCACAAGTTCCTTTTTCTCCGGCTTTTTCTTTTCGGGAAGTCTTAGTTTATTATCTTCTGTCAAAATAAGAGATTTCTCGCCCACAAGCTCATTTATGACAGTGCCCGCAAAACTTTTTAATCTTGTGGATATACTATCTGTGCTGGTGTCTTTGAGCTGTTCGGCGGAGAAGCCGCATCGCTTTATAACTTTTGAGATAAGTTCTCTTCTGGACCAAATTTTATCATTAACGCTGTTGAGAATAATCTTTTTCATTCTCTCTCGTTCGGGAAGCAGCGTTTTGTTATTTTTCATGTTTTTCTCCTTTAAGAGTGATAAGCTTATCATCCGATTGATAATCCAGCTCCTCTTGCAGCGCGTATAATTCAATAAATATTTGATTTATTCTTTGTTCATTTTGCTTTATTTTAATGAAATCGCTGGTTTTTCCTTTATTATACCAGTCAAGACGAGATATCTCAATGTTTTCTTTTGCTAATTTTGTAATCTCCTCGGCTATTTTGAAATCGGGCTCAATAAAGGGAAGATTTTTTATATCCCCCACTTGAGCGTTCAAAGTTGGGTTCAAAGCATTCAAATAATAAGTAGCGACTTTTGAACACAAAAAAGCCAAAAATACATGGATACTGATTTTCGTCCCCTCTTTCAAAAAGGCGCAAGACCCGCCCACATCAAATACCGAATTGTTGGAGTATCTTGCCCCGAAATGCCCTTTGCTGGATACCAAAGTCCAGGTTATACATTCTTTAAAATAACAATTT